>JAHEBK010000413.1 GCA_024642295.1 Flavobacterium sp.
TTCATAGTAACTTTTTTTAATGTGATTGTATGTTTGAAACTATTAGCGTTAGTGGTTGTTGTAACTTCAATGATTCCATTTACTCCAGAAACTCCAGCTACGGCATTCCATTCTTTTAGGGTAGGTGTTGTAGGAGTGGTGGCTTGGCAAAAATAATCTGAACTCAAAAGTCCGCCTGTAAATAAACGATACGTAAGTTTGTTAGTTGTGGTACCAATTAAGCCTGTTCTAGGAGTGTTAGGTGCCGTAACTTCGTTAGCAATTAGACTTGGGTCAATATCCAGAATAATGGCTTCATTGGGTTTATCGACGTACACTTGATTAGAGCTACTGCATTTTTTTAGTAGTTTTTCAAAGTTAAAAGGTAAATCAGTGGCCGTTGTTTGGTAATTACCAAAAACAAGAGATCTAAAAGTTTGTTCTCCGTTTTTTATTGAAAAAGTAATGTTTTTTAGAGATATACTGTGGTTGTAACCCGTAATTTTTGTACTGTTTTCAGTGGTGTTTGTTGATTTTACTGCTGTTGTAATAATTTCAATAGTTCCTGATTTGGCAGTCCATTGATCAACTACAATTGGGGTTGCTGGTTGGATAGTTTCGCAAATATTATCTCTTGAAACGGCGCCATCATAAAAACGATACACCACGCGATTAGTGGTAGTGCCGATATTTAAAGTTCTCGGGGAATTGTCAGCTGTTGGGTCGTTAACAAAATTAGTAGCTGGAATTTCAATTAGCAAAGCTTCTTTATCGTTGATTTTGTATATGATATTGTTTGATGAACAACTTTGAGTAGTGAAATTTTCAAAATTGATATTTTCTTGAGTTAAATTTCCGTCGTCACAGCTATTTAAAAGTAACATTAAAGCCAGTAGGCTCGCAATTTTTTTCATTGTATAAAATATTTGTTACAAAAATAGCGAAAAAAATGGCAAATGATATTTAAGAATTCACAATTGATATTTCATAACTTTGCCGTAATGAAAAAAGTATACCTAGATAACGCATCGACAACTCAAATCAGACCTGAAGTTGTACAAGAAATGACTAAAATAATGGTAGAAGATTATGGAAACCCATCTTCTACACATAGTTTAGGTCGTAATAGTAAAAGTATTTTGGAACTTTCCAGAAAAGGGATTGCAAAATGCATCAATGCTTCAGCATCTGAGGTTATTTTTACTTCTTCGGCTACAGAGGCTAATAATTGGATTCTTCGTTCAGCTGTGGTGGATTTGAATGTACGCCGAATTATTACTAGTAGAATTGAGCATCATGCCGTTTTGTATGTCGTTCAGGAATTACAAAAAGAGTTTAATATAGCAGTAGATTATGTTGATATAAAATCCGATGGAACCGTCGATTTGACGCATTTGGTAGAACTTTTAGGGATGGAAGTCAAAACATTGGTGAGTCTAATGCACGTAAATAATGAAACAGGTGTTGTTTTGGATTTACAGCGTGTAGGGATGCTTTGCAAAGAGTATAAAACATTATTTCATTCTGATACGGTACAATCTATTGGTAAATTAGCGATAGATTTACAATTGGTTTCGGTGGATTTTTTGGTTGCTAGTGCCCATAAATTTCATGGACCAAAAGGAGTAGGCTTTGCTTTTGTAAAGAAAAATTCAGGTTTGCAACCGTTTTTATATGGTGGTGAGCAAGAAAAAGGTTTGCGAGCAGGAACCGAAGCCGTACATCAAATTGCAGGAATGGCAAAGGCATTGGAAATTTCGTGTAAGGAAATGGATGAAGAGATAATTGTAATATCCGACTTGAAATCGTATATGGTGTCTCAATTATCAGAAGCTTTTCCGGGATTCTCAATCAATGGGCATGAAAATAGTTTGTGCACAATTCTGAATATAACCTTGCCTTTTTCGGCTGATAAAACGGCCATGATTTTGTTTCATTTGGACATGAAAGGAATTGCAGTTTCTCGCGGTAGTGCTTGTCAGAGCGGTAGCATCCGACCTTCCCATGTTTTGGCGGAAATGCTTTCAATAGAAGATTTAAGGAAACCTAATTTGCGAATTTCATTGAGTCATTATAAT
>JAHEBK010000414.1 GCA_024642295.1 Flavobacterium sp.
CATAATAGAGCCTGAAGACGTACTTTGTGGATTCCACATATGATTAAAGTGCCAGTTGTCATTATACTTACCTCCTACTCTTAACAAATCAGGACCTGTACGTTTTGAACCCCATAAAAATGGATGATCATATACAAATTCTCCTGCTTTAGATTGTGGTCCATAACGCTCAACCTCTGAACGGAAAGGTCTCACCATTTGAGAGTGACATCCCACACAACCTTCACGAATGTATAAATCACGCCCCTCTAACTCCAAAGGTGAATACGGTTTTACACTCGTAATCGTAGGAATATTAGATTTTACCATAATCGTAGGAACGATTTGGATAATTCCACCTATCAAGATAGCTACTGTAGCCAAAATGGTCAATTGCACTGGTTTTCTTTCTAACCAAGTATGGAATTTCTCCCCTTTCAAACGACCATTACTAATGCGTTGTAATTCTGGCGCTTCGGCTAATTCATCTTCAATAGTATCATTAGCACGCACCGTTTTGTAAATATTGTAAACCATTACAAACATTCCGATGATGTACATGGTTCCACCAATGGCACGCATCCAATACATTGGAATAATTTGAGTAACCGTTTCAAGGAAGTTACCATACGTTAAAGTTCCATCAGGATTGAATTGTTTCCACATTGATGCTTGCAAGAAACCCGCAACATACATTGGTAATGCATATAAAATAATCCCTAAAGTACCTATCCAGAAATGTACGTTAGCCAATTTCAATGAGTACAAAGGTCCTTTTGACATACGAGGAACCAACCAATAGATTAATCCAAATGCCATAAATCCATTCCAAGCCAAAGCTCCTACGTGAACGTGAGCAATAATCCAATCTGTAAAATGCGCAATAGCATTTACATTTTTAAGGGATAACATAGGACCTTCAAAAGTCGCCATTCCGTAACCAGTGATAGCTACAACAAAAAATTTCAAAACCGGTTCTACACGCACTTTGTCCCATGCGCCACGCAAGGTCAACAATCCATTAATCATACCTCCCCAAGATGGAGCAATCAACATTATTGAAAAAACAACACCTAAATTTTGTGCCCAGTTTGGTAAAGCAGAATACAATAAATGATGAGGACCTGCCCAGATGTATAAAAAGATTAATGACCAAAAGTGAACAATCGATAATCGATAAGAATATACAGGACGATTTGCCGCTTTAGGGATATAATAATACATTAAACCTAAGAAAGGAGTCGTCAAGAAAAATGCCACCGCATTATGACCATACCACCATTGTACCAAAGCGTCTTGAACCCCAGCATATACTGAATAACTTTTCATTGCAGATACTGGCAAAGCCAAACTATTGAAAATATGCAAAACAGCAACCGTAACAAATGTGGCTAGAAAAAACCAAATGGCAACATACAAATGTCGTTCTCTACGTTTTAGAATGGTTCCAATCATATTGATACCAAAAACTACCCAAATTAAAGCAATAGCAATATCAATAGGCCATTCTAATTCGGCATATTCTTTAGAAGTCGAATATCCTAAAGGAAGTGAAATGGCTGCCGCTAGAATTATCAATTGCCAACCCCAAAAGTTAAGATTACTTAAAAAATCACTAAACATTCTCGCTTTCAACAAACGCTGCAACGAATAATAAATCCCTGCAAACATGGCATTTCCAATGAATGCAAAAATGACAGCATTGGTATGTAAAGGTCGTAGACGACCAAAACTCAACCAAGAAACTCCATCGGTAAGATTAGGGAATAAAAACATAGTGGCCAACAAAAGCCCTACAACCATCCCAACCACACCAAAAACGATGGTGGCGTAGATGAATTTTTTAACAATTTTGTTATCGTAATAAAACTGTTGCATTTCCATATATTAAAAAATTAAAAGATTTAAAAAATATTATTTTGGGCTGTCGGTTTTGGGCTTAGAACATTTTGACTTTGAAAGTTCGTCATCAAAAAGCATGCGAACCGAGGGCGTATAATCATCGTCGTATTGCCCTGTTTTTACTGCCATAATAAAAGCAATAAAAAAAGCAACAGCAACTACTAT
>JAHEBK010000077.1 GCA_024642295.1 Flavobacterium sp.
GCTTACTGAAATCTAGAAAAATTATTAAACAGTTTAAACCAGATGTGGTGATTGGTACAGGTGGTTTTGCGAGTGGACCTTTGTTGCAAATGGCAAATATGTTAGGGATTCCAACTTTGATTCAGGAACAAAATTCGTTTCCAGGAATAACCAACAAATTATTGAGTAAAAAAGCCAATGCAATTTGTGTAGCATATGAAAATCTGGAACGCTTTTTTCCAAAAGAAAAAATGCTGCTAACAGGAAATCCTGTGCGTCAAGATTTAATAGCTATTGATAGTAAGCGAGACGAAGCGCTGTTGCATTTCAAATTAGATGCAACCAAAAAAACATTATTAGTTTTAGGAGGAAGTTTGGGCGCTCGTAGAGTCAATCAATTGATCGAGAAAGAGCTCGGCAAAATTATTGCTCAAAATGTTCAAGTTATTTGGCAATGTGGAAAGCTCTACTTTGAAGACTATAAAAAATACAATTCGAAAGAAGTGCAAGTAGTTGCATTTATCGAAAGAATGGATTTGGTTTATGCTGCCGCAGATGTGATTATTTCTAGAGCAGGAGCGTCATCAGTTTCAGAATTATGTATTGTAGGGAAGCCAGTAATTTTTATTCCTTCACCAAATGTTGCCGAAGATCATCAAACCAAAAATGCCAAAGCCATTGTGGATAAAAAAGGTGCATTGTTGTTGAAGGAGTATGAATTGGATGAATTATTTAGTGTTGTTTTTGAAGCTTTATTGAAAGATGAAGAGAAACAAAAGCAGTTGAGTGAGAATATTAAAGAATTAGCAATGCCTAATGCTACAAAAATGATTGTAGATAAAATAGAGACATTAATTAAATAACAAAAAATCAATTTTAAAACTCAATAGCAATAAAATTTTGAGTTTTGAGATTGCTATTGATAATTGAATTTACTATGAATTTAAATCAAATACAAAACGTCTTTTTCATTGGAATCGGTGGTATCGGGATGAGTGCTTTGGCGCGTTATTTTAAAAATATCGGCAAGGATGTTTCAGGCTATGATAAAACCCCAACGATTTTGACTTCTGAGTTGATAGAAAATGGTATTTCAATTCATTTTGAAGATAGAATTGATTTGATTCCAGCAAATTATTTTGTCGAAAATACACTGGTTATTATTACGCCTGCAGTTCCAAGAGGACATTCTCAATGGAACTATTTTTTGGAGCGTAATTATAACGTTAAAAAAAGAGCTGAAGTATTAGGGATAATTACAAAAGATACTTTTTGTTTTGCGGTTGCAGGAACTCATGGAAAAACAACTACATCCAGTATTTTAGGACATATTTTGTATGAAAGCGGTGCAGATGTTACGGCTTTTATTGGGGGAATAGTTGAAAATTACAATTCGAATCTAATTGGTAGTGGGAAAACCGTTACTGTAGTCGAAGCAGATGAATTTGATCGTTCGTTCTTGCATTTGCATCCCAATATTGCTTGTGTCACTTCAATGGATGCGGATCACTTGGATATTTATGGTACAAGTGATGAAATTGAGAAATCATTTGTGGAGTTTGCGGATAAAATTGAAGACACCAAGAATCTCATTGTCACGAATGAATTGCCCTTAAAAGGGGTTACTGTAGCAGTTAATGAAGAAGCTGATTACAATGCTTTTAATGTAAGAATACAAAATAGTAGTTACGTATTTGATATAAAAACACCTAAGGGGATCTTGAAAGACTTTCGTTTTGGACTACCTGGGAAACATAATTTAATGAATGCTTTAATGGCTGTTGCGATGGCGGAAATTTACGGCACCCCGACCGGTGCGATTGCGATGGCCTTGGCTTCATTTAAAGGGATTCGAAGACGTTTTTCGTATCAAATTAAAACAGAAAATCTGGTTTATATTGATGATTATGCGCATCATCCCACAGAGATTAATGCAGTGCATCAAGCGGTAAGAGAGTTGTATCCAAATAAAAAAGTATTGGCAATTTTTCAGCCTCATTTATTTAGTAGAACAAATGATTTTGCGGATGATTTTGCGAAGAGTTTATCGGCATTTGATGAAATCCTTTTAATGGATATTTATCCTGCTCGTGAATTGCCTATGGAAGGAGTAACCTCTACATGGTTAATGAGTAAAATGACTTCTGAGAACAAAAAATTGGTTTCAAAAGAAGCTTTGATTCCATCTATTTTGGCATCAGATGCACCTGTAATTGTAACAATCGGCGCTGGAGATATTGGAGAATTAGTAGGGACTATTAAATCAGTATTAAATGAAAAAAATATTTAATTGGACAAATATTAGGCTGTTTCTAATTTTGGGGATTGTTTTATCCTTGTTTTCATTTACTTCAAATCGAAATAAAAGCAGAAAATTGAAAAAATCAACGGTTATTTTCATGGGAGATAACGCACTTTTTTTAAAAAGAGAAACGGTTAATAAATTGTTAATAGAAAATAACAGGAATGCTTCAAGCATTGAAAAAGATAAATTAGATTTGAATAAGCTAGAGAATGCACTAGATTCAAATGATATGATTGAAAAATCAAATGTGTTTGTTAGTGTTGATGGTGTTCTTAAGGCAGTGGTGAAACAAAAGACTCCTATAGCAAGGGTTTTTGATGATAATGGTTCTTTTTATATTGGTTATGAGGGTAGTAAAATGCCGTTGTCAGATAACTTTACAGCTAGAGTTCCACTTGTTTCAGGCAGGATTAATGAAAATAACAGAGAGAAATTAGCCAATTTATTTCGCATTATTTATGACGATGATTTTTTGAAAAAAAACATCATTGCGATTCAAATTATGCCAAACGGAAGCTTAAAAATGCTCAATAGAGATTTTAATTATCAAATAGATTTTGGGAGTGTCATAAATGTTGAAGGGAAATTTAAGAATTATAAAGCTTTTTTTCAAAAAGCAATTTTAGATAGTTCTTTATATAATTATAAGAAAATTGATCTCAGGTTTACACAACAAGTAGTTTGCACTAAATAATAGATAATGGAAAAAGAGAACATTGCAGTGGGTCTAGATATTGGGACGACCAAAATTGTTGCCATGATTGGTAAAAAGAACGAGTATGGGAAGCTCGAAATTTTAGGAGTCGGGAAATCTAAAAGTTTAGGTGTAGCTAGAGGGGTTGTAAATAATATCACTCAAACTATTCAGTCAATTCAACAAGCGGTTCAAGAAGCTGAAAATAATTCAGGATATAAGATTAAAGATGTAGTAGTTGGAATTGCGGGACAACATATTCGTAGTATTCAACATACTGATTACATCAGTAGAAATAATCCCGAAGAAGTAATTGGAGGTGCAGATATTCAATTATTAATTGATCAAGTGAATAAATTGGCCATGTTGCCAGGAGAAGAAATAATTCACGTATTGCCACAAGAATTTAAAATTGATGGGCAATCTGAAATAAAAGAGCCGATAGGAATGTACGGCGGAAGATTAGAATCTAGTTTTCATGTGGTAGTTGGACAAGCATCGTCCATTCGTAATGTAGGACGTTGTATTCAAAGTTCAGGTATCGAATTATCTGGATTGACATTAGAGCCATTAGCATCCTCAGATGCAGTTTTAAGCCAAGAAGAAAAAGAAGCTGGTGTTGCTTTAATTGATATTGGTGGTGGAACAACGGATTTGGCTATTTTCAAAGATGGAATCATTCGTCATACAGCAGTAATTCCTTTTGGAGGAAATGTGATTTCAGAAGACATTAAAGAAGGATGTTCTATTATTGAAAAACAGGCTGAATTGCTAAAAGTGAAATTTGGTTCAGCTTGGCCAGGTGAAAATAAAGACAATGAAATCGTTTCGATTCCTGGATTGAGAGGAAGAGAACCAAAAGAAATTTCGTTGAAAAACTTATCAAAAATCATTCACGCAAGAGTAGTTGAGATTGTTGAGCAAGTTTTTACAGAAATAAAAGCATACGGTCATGAAGATCCTCGTAAAAAATTAATTGCAGGAATTGTTCTTACTGGTGGAGGAGCGCAATTGAAACACATCAAACAGTTAGTAGAATATATCACTGGAATGGATACTAGAATTGGATATCCTAACGAGCATTTAGCAGGTGATTCAGATGAAGAGTTTTCAAGCCCGTTATATGCAACAGCAGTAGGATTGGTAATGAATAGTATCGAAAATAATACACAGAGTGCTGTTCGTATCGAGGAATTAGTCCAGCCCAAAGCAGTGTTTTACCGTGAGCCAGTACAACAAATGGCAGATCAGTACGAGCGAGTGTCACAAGAAGAGGAGCAAGTTGAACGTGAAGTGGTACATTCTAAAAAAGAAGAATCTACGGGAGATAAGATTAAGAGATCATTTTTTGATCGTTATGTAGATAAGATTAAAGATTTTTTAGATAACGCTGAATAGGGCATCGACCCAAAATAAAACAATAATAATAGTATTAGTATTAATATCAAAAACCAAATAAAATGATGAGCAACTCAGAATTTGGAAGTATTTCATTTGATTTACCAAAAAATCAATCAAATGTAATAAAAGTTATAGGTGTAGGTGGAGGCGGAAGCAATGCCATCAATCACATGTTTAAGCAAGGAATAAAAGGAGTGGATTTTATTGTTTGTAATACCGATTCACAGGCATTGCAAAACAGTTCAGTTCCTAACAAAATTCAGTTAGGTGTAAACCTTACTGAAGGTTTAGGAGCAGGAGCAAATCCAGATGTAGGACAACAATCTGCTATTGAAAGTATTGCCGATATCGAAAAGATGTTGGACCGCAATACCAAAATGGTTTTTATCACTGCAGGAATGGGTGGAGGTACTGGTACAGGTGCAGCTCCAGTAATTGCGGAGTTGTCTAAAGAAAGAGATATATTAACAGTAGGTATTGTGACACTTCCATTTTCTTTTGAAGGGAAAGTGCGTCAAGAACAAGCGCTTATTGGAATCGAAAAACTCCGCAAACAAGTAGATTCATTAATCGTTATTAATAATAACAAATTAAGAGAAGTATATGGAAACTTAGGTTTCAAAGCAGGTTTTTCTAAAGCAGATGAAGTTTTGGCAACAGCCTCAAGAGGTATTGCTGAAGTAATTACACATCACTATACTCAAAATATCGATTTACGTGATGCAAAAACGGTATTAGCAAATAGCGGAACTGCAATAATGGGTTCAGCTATTTCAGAAGGACAAAATAGAGCTAAAGAAGCTATTGTTTCTGCTTTAGATTCTCCATTATTAAATGATAATAAAATTACAGGTGCCAAAAACGTATTGTTGCTCATCGTTTCTGGTTCAAATGAAATCACGTTGGATGAAATTGGAGAGATCAACGATCACATTCAAACGGAAGCGGGTTTCAATGCTAATATTATTATGGGTGTAGGTGAGGATGAAACTTTAGGGGAAGCTATTGCTGTTACAATTATCGCTACAGGTTTTGATATTGAACAACAAAACGGAATCGTAAATACAGAACCAAAAAAGATTATCCATACACTTGAAGACGAACAAAAAAGTGTGTATAACTTATCTCAAAATACAGTTCAATCTTTTGACGTAAATGCTGAATTACCAGTTGCAAACAAAGAAGAGGAAAAAAGAGTTGTTTTCGAATTAACGGAAGATGAACTGACTCCAGAACCTGTAGTTGCTGCTCCAGTTGCAGAAAACAATGATTTAGTTGTGATGTCTGAATTCATCAAGAATTTAGATGTAACTTTCGAAATCGTTTCTCCAATCAGTGATATCGATTTTACTTTTACTACTCCAAAAGCGCAAGTAAAACAAGTAGAACAACCAAAAGCTATCGAAAGAGAAGAACAAACGGCTTTTACCTTTGACTTGCCTATCGAAAAGCCAAAAGCAGTAGTGAAAGAAGATAATACAATTTTCGAATTGACTAACGAAACTCGTGAAATAAAAGTAAATCAACCAGTCCAGTTTGTTCCAGTAACTGAATTATCAGATAAAGGAATAATTAAATATTCGTTAGAAGAATATATGGAGGCTGAAAACGAATTAATGTCTTCTAAGCCAGTTGCTAAAGTGGTGGAAGAAGTAATTCCGGAAGAGTTAAACATCACGATGAAAAAAGTGGATTTGACTCAAAGAGAAGAAGTGAAATTCGAAGAAATTTCTCCAATGGAAATGACTATTGAAGAAACGCTGCGATTGAGAGCTGACGAAAGAAGAAAAAAATTAAAAGAATTCAATTACAAGTTTCATAATAATGTATCTAAAGTTGATGAATACGAAAAAGAGCCAGCTTACAAACGTTTAGGGATAGATTTATCAAATCAACAAACAAATAATGCAAACTCAAGAATATCAGTGGGGACGGATAGTAACAACGATTTGCAATTGCGTTCAAACAATTCTTATTTACACGATAATGTGGATTAAATAGCTGCACATCGCTACAAGCTAACCCGAAAATTGAATTTAATTTTCGGGTTATTTTTTTTATCTTCGCACCACTTTTTAGTGAAGAATAATATTTAGGTAAATTATTATTCTAGAATATAGCAATCAAATAAATAAGAAATATGAGTTTATCAGCAAATATCATGGAAGATATTAAAACAGCCATGAGAGCTAAAGATACCGTTGCTTTAGAAGCTTTAAGAGCAATTAAATCAGAATTATTATTAGCGCAAACTGCTTCTGGATCTAAAGAAGAAATTTCGGCAGATGAAGAAATTAAATTGTTACAACGTTTAGTGAAAACTAGAAAAGAAAGTGCTAGGATTTATACTGAGCAAAACCGTCCTGATTTAGCAGAACCTGAATTAGCTCAAGTAGCCGTAATTGAGAAATTCTTGCCAGCGCAATTAAGTGAAGCCGAAATTGAAGCTATTATTGCTAAAATCATTGCCGATACTGGAGCTTCTGGAATTGCATCTATGGGGAAAGTAATGGGATTGGCTTCTTCTCAATTGGGAGGTGCTGCCGAAGGAAAAACTATTTCTACTATTGTTAAAAAATTATTGGTTTAAAGATACAGAGTGGTGGTTATCTAGCTTGTGAGTTCAAAGGTTTTTAAATCAAAAATCGTTAATCATCAATCGTTAATCAACAATCTATTGGCTGCGTAGTTCAACTGGATAGAATATCAGATTTCGGCTCTGAGGGTTGCAGGTTCGAACCCTGCCGCGGTCACATAAAAAATTAAGGATAAAAAAAACAGTTAAATGTTTTTTTTATCCTTTTTTTATTGAAATTGTTTCGTAAATTTATATAACTATTTGCAAACTAGTTTTTTATAATTTTAAAAATAATGAAATAATGAAACAACGGGTGCCTGTTTCTATAATTATGACCAAAAACATAGTAAAGTTAAATCTAACTGATGATTTAACTAAGGCCGAAGTTTTGTTTAAAAATAACAATATTAAACACATTCC
>JAHEBK010000415.1 GCA_024642295.1 Flavobacterium sp.
TGTTGTTATGGATGAAATAGCAATAATAATGTCTTTTGCTCGAACACCCCAAATAAGTGTTAAAGAGATTAAAACCATAATGGAGATTAGTAAATGAAGGTATTTTATAACTAAGTTAGTTCTATGCTCAATAACATGTGTTGTTTTAGCAAATTTTCGTACAAGACTCGAAACAATTAGTCTTAATACAATCATGATTAGGAATACTATTCCTGTAGAAATGATTTCTTTTATGAAGTTATCTAATACAATCATAGTTCAAATTTTACTCTAAGTTACTCAAATATTCGTACACTTTATTGACTGGTAGTCCCATAACATTTGGATAGGAACCTTCAATCTTTGAAACGCCTATAAAACCAATCCATTCTTGAATACCATAAGCACCCGCTTTATCAAAAGGTTTATAAGTGTCAATATAATAATTAATCGCTTCATCACTCAATTCATTGAAGGTAACTTTGGTAGTCTCACAAAGTAAATCGGTTTTTGAATTGGTTTTAAAACAAACCGAAGTGATGACTTCATGTGTATTATTGGATAATGACTTTAATATTTGAAAAGCATCTTCTTTATCTTTTGGTTTTCCTAATGCTTTGTTGTTGTGCCAAACGATGGTGTCACTAGTTACTAAAATTTCATTATCGGATAAGGTTCCATCAAATGCTGAAGCTTTTAATTCAGCCAAATAATTGGTGATTTCACTACCTTTTAATTCAGGCGGAAAAACTTCTTCGATTTCTTTCAAACGAATTTCAAAATCCAATTCTAAATCTTTAAAAAATTGTTGCCTTCTAGGGGAACCCGAAGCTAAAATTAATTGGTATTTCTTTAAATTAGGATTAAGCATTGTGTTTAATATTTAAGGTAAGAACAAGAATAGAAAATATGCCAAAAAATAAAATCCATTTTAACAACGTACTTAATTGTTTAAAATCTTTTTGAGTTTTGGCTGTCCAAATTTTTACTACAAAAAAGAATAATGGAGCCAAGATAAATACTAATGTATAAAATATCGTTGGAAATAAATTATAAGCAACCAAATAGGTTTTGATATAATATACGATGGCAGTAATTGGCAAAAAACTTAAAATAAAAACAATATTTGATGTCCTTTTTATACCTAAAACAATAGGTAATGTTTTCATTCCTTGGTTATAATCGCCATTAATATCTTCTAAATCTTTTACAATTTCGCGAATAAAATTAATCATAAAGGCAAAAATGGCATAATCCAAAAGTATAGAAAACAAACTCCCTAAGATTTGTTGATTTTCTTTTGTAATAACTGGATACAAATCAAATATACCGATGATTAGTACGCTAACAGAAAGTAATAAAGCTACAATGATATTGCCTACTAAAGCCAATTGTTTTAGGCTGGTTGCATAAATATAAAGTGTTGCTGCAATAACAATAAAAAGTGCTGCAAAATTAGGTTTGTCAATTACATTGGCTAGATAAAATCCAATAGCCACTCCAGTAGAATTTAATCCTATATAAATATTGTAAGCCTTCGTTTCGGATATTGTTTTGCCTACAATAACATCTTGTGGTTTATTATTCCAATCGGTTTGTTGATCTAAAATATTATTGATAACATAACCTGCTGCTGCAATCAAAACAGTACTTAAAACCAAAAGTGCATATTGCCATTCGTTTAGAGCTAATGGTATATTTTGTAGTTTCAAAAAACCATATCGAAAAAGCAATTGCATGAAAGCAAGCATTAATAAATTTTGGTAACGAATCAGTTTTAGGAAAATCATAAAATTAATTGTTCTTGCCATCAAAATATTCCATCCATTTTCCTTGTACTTTCATGACTTGTTCAATCACGTCACGTACAGCTCCTTTGCCACCATTTTTATGTGAAATATATTTTGAAATGGTTTTAATCTCAGGACTTGCATCTTGAGGGCAAGTTGCCAAACCTACTAATTTCATCACATGATAATCGGGAATATCATCCCCCATATATAATACTTGCTCGTGCTTAATAGTAAATAATTCAGTATATTTCTCGAAAGTATCTACTTTATTT
>JAHEBK010000416.1 GCA_024642295.1 Flavobacterium sp.
AAGTAACAAGAAAGAATCAATGTCGTGTTTTTTAAACCATATAAGAAATATAAGGTCATATAAGTTGAGGAGTCTTTCTCCTATGTTCTTTAATGTCTTAAATGGTAGAATGTTTTTTTAATTGTTTGAAAATACGGCATTAAATTTTGACCAGTAATTAGTTCTCTGTTTTAAAAAAAAATCTCTGTGAAAGGATTGTTTAAATGTAATTTTTTTAGGATAAAACAGTGTTAAACTGGTGGTTAAGCTGTATTTGTAGCTGTTAGGAACGATAAATCAACTTATTTTGTATTTTTGTTTGTTGCCTTAACTAATAAATTTAATTTAATAATAGGAATAAGATTAGCTAGGCTAAATAATTTCACCCAAAGCGTTTCTAATAAAAAAATAATTAATACTAATTTGAAGACAACCAAACATTCCACAATTGGGAACTATTTTTCTAAATTAACTTTGCGATTCAGAGTTAGTAATTTGGGCTATCTGCCTAGATGGATTATTCTTATTATTGATTTTTCGGTTTTGATAGCGGCATTCTTGGTTACGTATTTATTATTTGCTGGAATGGGATTGCATTACATCAAGATGGAATCTGAATTAAGTTTCATAGGTAGTTTCCTTTTTGTTAATCTTATTTTCTTTTGGATTTTTAGAACCTATTCAGGGATTATAAGGCATTCCTCTTATATTGATGCTATTAAGCTTCTTTTTTCGCAAACCTCATTGTTGGTTTTGTTTTTAATATTTAATTATGTTCATCAATTTGTATACGGGTATAAAGCTTTTTTAAATACGTCCTTATTCATTAATATTGTATTGTCATTTTGCGGTTTGTTTTTGTACCGTGTTGTTGTCAAACAAACTTTTGAACTTTATTTTTCAGAACAAAATAAAGAAGGATTAACGAGAGCCTTGATATACGGTACCGATGCTAATGCCATTTCAGTGGCTAATGCATTGAAGTTTGAATCTCCATCTCGTTTTAAAATTGTTGGATTTATTGACAAGAATAAGCAAAACGGTACCAAACGAATGTTAGATCTTCCTATTTTATCGCAAAAAAAGCAAATACCCACTATTATGCGTAGTGTGGGAGCCGAGGGGTTAATTTTTGCAGATAAGAGTTTGTCCAAACAAGAGCAAATAGCTATTGTCGATCAATGTTTAGAATACCAATATAAAGTGTATAATATTCCTGTGATTTCAGATTGGGAGGACCAAAAAGAGATTTCGCAGAAGGTTAAAAAAATTCAGATTGAGGATTTATTAAATCGAAATCCAATCGTACTGGACAATAAGTTAATCTCAAATCAGCTTGAAGATAAAGTAATTTTAATTACAGGAGCTGCAGGGTCTATCGGTAGTGAGATTGCTCGTCAGGTACTAGCTTTTAATCCTAAAAAATTGATTATTTTAGATCAAGCGGAGACCCCGTTGCATCACTTGAATTTAGAAACCGATGAAATAAAATCTAAATCTAAAATCAAAACAGTGGTTGCAGATATTCGCAACAAAGAATCACTTAAACGTATATTTGAAAAATTCAAGCCTGAAGTGGTGTTTCATGCTGCTGCTTATAAACATGTTCCTTTGATGGAGAGCAATCCTTCACAAGCGATTTTTACAAATGTGGAAGGAACCAAAATTTTGGCTGATTTATCCTGTCAGTATAAGGTAGAAAAATTTGTGATGATTTCTACTGATAAGGCAGTGAATCCTAGTAATGTCATGGGAGCTAGTAAGCGAATTGCTGAAAAATATGTTCAATCACTTCATTTGAAAAATGCCAAGGCAGGGATTGAATGTACTAAATTTATAACCACTCGTTTTGGAAATGTTTTGGGCTCAAATGGTTCTGTAGTGCCTTTGTTTACAAAGCAAATTGCAGAAGGAGGTCCTATAACCATTACACATAAAGATATTATTCGATATTTTATGACCATACCCGAAGCTTGTCAATTAGTTTTAGAGGCAGGTGCTATGGGTAAGGGAGGAGAAATCTATATTTTTGACATGGGTAAACCGGTTAAAATTATCG
>JAHEBK010000078.1 GCA_024642295.1 Flavobacterium sp.
GAAACAATAAAAACTTGAAACTCCTTAAACAATAATCTTAAGGTGGTTATTGCGGCGGGGCTCACCTCTTCCCATCCCGAACAGAGTAGTTAAGCCCGCCTGCGCAGATGGTACTGCAATTTTGTGGGAGAGTATGTCGTCGCCTTTCTTTAATCTGATTTTATTTCAGATTCTTTCTAAACCCTGTTCTAACGAACAGGGTTTTTTGTTTTATAGACTTTTCTGTATTTTAGAATATATTAGGATCAATCCGGATCAATCTCAAAAGTTGGGGATTAGCCGAAAATGTTAGACAATCTGAATAAAAAGAAATCTATTTTTCTGACCCCTCTAAATTGACTTCTGAACGTTTTAATTTTTGCATTGAAAGATTATTCACATTTTATTATTTTAATTAATAGGAGTTCATGAATTTCATTTCTGCATAAGCATTTGTGCTCCTGTTATCAAAGTAGTTCAATATTGATTGATAATTAAGAGTTACAGTATTGAGTAGAATATTAAAGTTTTTAAAGCCTGATTCCTCGACATTTCTGTACCAATGTGCTAATTTGGGCATTGCGATATGTTTGTTGTTGTGGTTATTGTAAATACTTCGTAGTTGCTAACTCAAGCTATATGCTTTCTTTATATCTGGAAATAACCCGAACAGTAGTTGTGCTCTTTGGTTTTGATTCTGCGTCCATTTTTCGCGAGATTTATAAAGTATATATCTACTTCTAGCTAAAAGCTGTTTTATCGAATCTCCATTAGGTAAGAGTTCGGGTAAATACGTTCTATTCTCAGTTTTTGCTTGTAATGTCAATTGATTCTCAAGATCCATCGCTTCCCATCGATGCTTGATTCTAATTTCTTGCATGGCTTGCAATGCTAATTTTTGGACATGGAACCTATCAGTGACTTGTATCGCTCTGGGGAAACATTTCTTAGATATCAACTTCATGGAATTAGCCATGTCAAGTGTTATCTCTTGAACACGACTTCTTTTTTTATAATCAATCTTGCAGATGTGCTCTATGACTTGATCTGCCTTAGTTCCTGCAACAATGGAGACTAAGCAGCCTTGCTTACCTTTATACTTCTTGTTGGTTACAATGGTATAAAGTTCTCCCTGAGATAACGCCACTTCGTCAATCGATAAATGTGTGCCCATATTTTCAGGGTAAATAATCCACTGATGTGCGTGTTCTCGTGGAGCCCAAGTATTGAAGGTGCTTAGGTGTTTTTTATACTGTCTTTGGAGTTTTTTTCCGTTCAGCCCAAAAAATATGCCGATGGTTTGAGAGTCGGTAGCGCTGTTATCTATCAATTTCTTTTAAAAAAGCCGCAAACTCTTCAGTCATGCGGGTTCCTTTAGCAACTAAAGTCCAGTCTCTTTTAATAATTTCCCCACTGGATTTGTTGGTCCAGCGTCGTCTTTTGATGTGCAAATAAACTAATTTTCCTCTTAGAGGGAAATCCTGAATGGTAATTTCATCCTGAAACCCTTTTGATACTAATTCAAGCGTATCAAACTCTTTTGGAGGCTTTATTTTCTCCTCAAAATATAGGTGCAATATTTCCTCTGTGTTATTAGCAGAAACTACCTTAAAGTGGTCAACTAAAAAATCAGGTAGCATGAATTTCAAAAGGTCTATAGAAGTCATCTCTCATTGTTAGATTGACAAATTTCTAACTTTTTTTAGACATTTCCTCCCCAGGTTTTGTTCTTGATCCCATTATTGTCTTAATCCAATAACTTTTGAATTTCATAAAAAAACACCCAATAACTATTATCAAAGACAATGAGTTATTGGGTGTAAAAAAAAACCTAAAGTATCCAAACTACTTTTTCATGAAAAATTTTGCATTAAATTACTTTGCACATTTTTCAATATTTTAATTATATCCGGGATTTTGATTAATCTTAGTTACTGTATTCGTAATTATTTCAATATTAGGAATAGGCAATAAATTAAATTTTGGATCTGTAGTGTGATTTTTCAACTGTTCTAATGTAAATTTCACATCGTACAGCGCATAGAATGGCTCCATCAAAGTAAAATGATTATCCATTACTCCTTTTGCAGTAATAGTTGTCATTGTCTTATTGAAACGTAAAATATCAAACCAACGTTGGTTTTCAAAAGCAAATTCCCATCTTCTTTCGTTAGCTAATGCCAATTCAAACTTAGCTGTAGTATTCACATCTGTAGTTGTTAAAGGCAATAAACCTGTTCTAAGACGAACTTTATTAATTTGGAGTCTACTATCATCAATATTGCCTTGTGCTTCAGCCAACATCAATACAACATCAGTAAAACGTAATACCGGCCAATCTAACTCTGAATCATTTGCAACTGCCACAGCAGCATTATGTTTTCCAGTCCAATACGTCCATTGAGTAGTTGCAGAAGTTGGTGTTGGTTTATATACTTTAATATTGTAATTTCTACGTACATCAGTAGCAGCATAAGAATTATAAAATTCTTCCGTAGGATTATTATAAGCCCCTCTAGTTCCAGTAGGTACTGCTAATCCAGTTTGGGTTGAAACTGCAGTTGCATTAGGTGAAAACAAATTAGCCAAAGAACTACCACCACCTAAACCACCAGATTTGAAACGAATAGCAAATAAAATCTCAGCGTTCAACTCGTTTGTCGAAGAGAATACATTTGAATATCCAGTAGCGCCAGTTAAAATGGAGTGTCCACTATTAGCAATAACATCTGTAAGTAAGGGAACAGCGTCTGATTTTTGCCCTAAAGTAAGATACACTTTGGCTAATAATGATTTTGCAGCCCAAGAAGTAACTTTCCCCTTATCAGTAGCCGAAATACCTGCAAATGGAGCCGAAATACAATTAGCCGATGCATTTTTTAAATCTGCAATAATAAATTTATAGATGTCTGCTTCTGATGCTCTAGGCAATTTCAATGCTGCATCTGGACCAATAACTTTATCTAGAAGAAAAACACCTCCAAAGGATCTCACTAAATTAAAATAATGATAGGCTCTCATAAAAGAAGCTTCGCCTGCAATTCTCTTTCTTATTTGGTCAGATACTGCATAAGGATAATCATTATAGACTATTGTTCCAGTTGTTGCATTATACGAAGTTTTTAATCCTGCTAACAATGCATTAACTGTTTTAATACTTTGATATGAGGTAAACCAATAACTTTCTATAAAAAAATCGAAGGTTGGTGCTTCAAAAACATCATTATTATACACTTGTAAATTTTGTGCATTGGTTGTACCTGTATTATTCATGAAAGCATTATCACTCCTAATCTCAGATATCATCCATTCGTAAGCTATTGGGGCTCTTAAAGTATTATAAGCTCCATTTATACCCAAATTCAATTCAGTTTCATCTCTATAAAAATCTTCTTGGCTAATTTCATTTTTATTTTCTAGTTCAATATAATCTGAACAACCAGCAAGAGATAGAATTGAAAATAATATTAATAATTTATTTTTATTGATAATATTTTTCATATGTATTATTTTTTATCGTTTTAAAATTTTTCAAAAACTTATAACTAATTGTATAAATTTTGGAAAAGCTATTTTGTTATAGTCCTACTTCAATTCCAGCAAGAATAGTTCTTTGCATAGGATATGCCCCTCTTTGATATCCATCAATCAGTGCATCATTTCTATTAGTTCTTCCCTCAATATTGATTCCTCTATAATTTTTATTAGCAAAGAAAAATAAATTTTGTGCTGAAACTGTAAACCTTAAATTGGTCAATCCCATAGATTTTAAAGTTTCTTTTCCTAAATTATACCCTAAAACAACTTCTCTAACAGATAAATAGCTAGCGTCTTCAATGGCATTATCAGTAAACAACCAGTTTAAACCATTCGTAACATAAGGTGTTTTACCATCACCTGGATTACTTGGACTTACCCATCTATTTGCCATATAATTTAAGTTTCTTTCTTTTGGTTCGTTATAATTAATGTCACCATTTATTAACTCGCCACCTTGCACTCCTTGTAAAAGAATATTCAAATCAAAATTCTTGTAACTAAATTTATTTGCAAATCCATAAGTAAAATCAGGATAAGGATTTCCTAAAATAGTTCTATCATTTGCATCAATTATTTTGTCATCATTTAAATCTAGTATTTTCAAACCTCCTTCTTTCAATCCTAACGAAGTGGTCGCTAAACCTGAAGCTGTAATATCGTCTTTACTATTCCACACTCCATCTGTTTTATACCCATAATAGCTGATTAATTGCTCTCCTACGATAGCATAATTATTCAATCCATTTCTGTTATCTATTGTTAAAGAGACAATTTGACTATTTCCGCCTAAGTCATTTATTTTATTTTTCACGTGTGAAATATTAAAATCAGTTGTCCATTTAAAATCTTTAGTTTTAATATTTACAGTAGAAAGCTCTACTTCAATACCTCTATTATTCAAACTTCCTGCATTTACAAATGTCCCTTGACCTCCAGTATAAAATGGAACCGATTTTTTCAACAACAACTTTTCAGTTTCAGAATTATAGACATCTACAGTAAGATTAACTCTGTTCCTTAACATCGATAAATCCATACCTAAATTTGTCTGAAATGTTCTTTCCCAAGTAATATCTGGATTACCTATAACAATGTTTGTATTCGCTAATCCATTTTGAACAGTTCCTGTACTTGCACCTGATAAATAATTAGAAGACGATAAATAGTTTTGATAAGAAAATGGCGTAATATTATTGTTTCCTGTAGCACCATAACTTACTCTAAAAGCTAACCTATTGATTGCTTCTACTTTAGACATGAAATTTTCCTTAGAAACTACCCAACCAAATGAGGCTGCCGGAAACCCACCCCATTGTTTACCTGGAGCAAATATTGAGCTCCCATCTCTTCTATAACTTGCCATTAACAAGTATTTTTCTTTGTAATTATAATTAACCCTCCCTAAAACAGATATTAAACCAACTGTAACATCTGATTGAATAGGTTGAAGAATGACTGTTGCAAAATTTAAATTTGTCACAAAATCACTTGGAAATGTAGTCCCCGAAGTTATTAACGATTGTATTCTTGTAGATTGTAATGTTCCTCCTAACAATGCAGTAAATTCATGATTACCTATTGATTTCTTATAATTCAAAGTGTTTTCTGTTAAGAAATCAAAATAACTAAAATCCGTATAAGTAGCATAATTTGGATTTCCAAATCTAGCGGCATCTTTAGCCCCTGTTTCTTTTCTATGTCCACTTTTAAAGTAGATACTTTCAGTTGTTTTGAAATTTAAATCTTTTGTGATTTCATAATTCAAACCTACACTACCTAGAAAACGAAATTGATTATTATTATCATCTTGCTTCAACAACGCACGCATTGGATTGGTGTTTGAAGTTGTAAACGGAATTGCATTTGCTGCTGTTGTATAGGCTACTCCATCAGGACCTATTCCTGAATAAGTAAGATTAGCAAAATCATCATCCTCTGCAAAATCACCTACTTTTATATTTCTACTTGGTTGTTGCCCATTAATAAAATCAGCTGTTGTCTGTGTATGATATACCGGTAAGAAACTCGGAAACCTAGTAAAATCAATATAATTAACAGGTGGTCTCTCTGTTTTGGTATTGGAAGGATTTAGATTTAAATTAAGTGTTAATTTATCAGTCAATGCTACATCTAACTTTACTCTAAAGTTTAATTTTTGGAAAGAACTTTTCAACATCAACCCTTCATCACTTTGATAGCCAGTAGAAACATAATATTTAGTCTTTTTACTTCCTCCTGACACATTAAATTGAATATCTTGGTAGTAAGCCGTTCTTAATACTTCATCTTGATAATTAGTACCGCCCTTACCACCTAATAAATCTTTTTCAATAAAATATTGTGCACGCCATTTATCTAAAGACGTTAATGAAGAGCCATAAGCTGAAGTCCATAATGGATCATTATCTCTTAATGATTTTTCAGTAAACAATCTTTCAACATATTGCTGAGAAGTCATAATATCATAAGTATCATAAGCTTGTTTTACTCCCGAACTGTTTCTGAAAGTAAATTTAGTTTTACCATCTTTACCGCTTTTTGTAGTTACTAAGATAACACCATTAGCCCCTCTAGAACCATATATAGCTGCCGAAGCCGCATCTTTCAATACCTCAACTGAAGCAACATCAGCACTATTAATAGCCGAAAAGGCATCAGGAAATGGCTGACCATCTACAACAACCAACGGACCTGCAGATAAACCAATAGAACTAACCCCTCTAATATTTACCTGAGCATCAGCACCCGCTTCAGATGAAATATTTTGAATTCTAACACCCGCAATTTTACCTTGTAACGCATTATCTAAACGGGATACTGGTGCTTCTTCAATTTTATCACTTTTTACTTTAGCAACTGAACCTGTTACACTTGAACGCTTTTGAGTTCCATAACCTACTACTACCACTTCGTTCAGTTGGTTATTTGCCTCTACTAATGAAACATTAATTGTCGTATTCTTACCCACTGTAACCATTTTTGTCTCAAAACCTAGATAAGAAAACTTAATAATTGACTTCGCATTATTTGCCATAATCGCAAATTTTCCATCTAAATCTGTTACAGTACTTTTACCATCAGCAGTTACTGTAACACCAGGAATCGTTTGTCCATTATTATCAACTACTTTCCCTGAAACTTTAATTTGTCCAGTTTGAGCAATGATAATAGAGGAGAAAACTAAGAGAAACATTAAAATACCTCTTTTCATAATTTAATCTGTTTTGTTAATTAGTATTAGTTTTGAAAGTTTTTTTAATAGCCTTTCAAGAGCTACTATATCGATTGAAAAATTCAGATTAAATAAGGTTGTGCAATTGTTTATAAACGAGACAACCAAACTGGTTAACCAATCAATTAAACAAACTTAATTTTTTTTTAACCAATAAAAAAGGAAAAATGAACAAAAAAAGAATATGAGAAAATAAAAACACTATTCCTTTATTTTATGAAAATAAATAGACAATAAATCAAATAAAACGTTATATTAAGCAATAACATTATCAATAATTCAATAAAAAACAAAATAAGAAACAGCAAAAAACAACATTTGTTTAGGAATAAACCTATTAACTTATATTAATTTAACAAAAAACACTCTTAAAGAATGTAATCTGGTTAACCAGTGTAGAAAAAAGTATATTAAATTTAGAGAAACAAAACGGATATTTTAAAAAAAAGAGCGTTTATTTTCATAAAAAAAAGTCTTCTTAATTTTTACATTAAGAAGACTTTAAAAATTATTCTATAAAAAACTATTACAAGATATAGTCGGTATTAATAAAGTTTGATTCTTTACTATTTAATAATTC
>JAHEBK010000417.1 GCA_024642295.1 Flavobacterium sp.
TAAAAACAAATCCTAAAATCTTATACCTAAAACCTATTTTATCTAGTTGTAGTCTGAGATTCCTTCGGAATGACAAACTGGTTGGATTTGCTTTAGAAAACATATTGTCATCCTGTTTTGTCATCCTATGTTTGCATTAAAGGAAAAGTTCTTTGAGTGTTTTGTAAATTTATTTTCAACAGAAGAAAGAGAAAGATAAAAGCTGAATTTTGTCATTGGTCATTGAAGACTGTTCGCAATGCTAGTTCCTTTCTCTCTCTGCTTTTGAACTTGGACAGTTCATTGGTCATAAAGACCGTATGTAGGATTGATAAGTCTCGAGCAGATTTCTTCCGTTTACTTTAATTTCCTTAAAAACAAATGTATGAAAAAAAGTAAAAACTATGTTGGAATTGATATATCAAAATTAACCTTTGATGTAGCTATTAGTAATCAAGAGAACAAATATGTGCATCATAAGTTTACTAATGATTCTAAAGGATTTACGCGCTTTAAAAAGCTTTTAGATTCAGAAGAATCGATTTGCGTAATGGAGGCTAGTGGTCCCTATTATTTAAAATTGGCTACTTATTTAGCAGTAAATTGTATCGATGTTTGTGTGATAAATCCATTGGTAATACGACGCTTTTGTCAAATGCGAATGACTAGAACAAAAACCGATAAAAAAGATGCAATGATGATTGCCGAATATGGTAAAACCGAACAACCTAGTCTTTGGACTGCAGAATCAGATTATGTTTTGGAGCTAAAGCAAATGCAAGCCTACCTAGAACAAATCAACAAAGGTAGAACGGGCTTTATTAGACAAAGAGAAGCTTTTGATCAGAATCCAAATCAGAGTAACGATGTAAGAGAAAGTTTAACTTCTATCTTGGCAAAAATGGAAGCTGAGATTAAAGAAATTGAAAAAAAGATGGAAATTATTATCAAAACATATCATCAAGAAATGTTTGAACAATTAAAGAGTATTCCTGGACTAGGAAGAAAAACATCTTTGTTTTTAATAGTTATATCAGGAGGGTTTTCAAAATTTAAAAATGCGAAACAACTAGCTTCTTATGTTGGCATATCTCCGAGGATTTTTGAATCGGGAACAAGCGTAAAAGGAAGATCGAAAATATGTAAAATGGGAATGAGTAAAATTAGAGCAATGCTATATGTCTGCGCTTGGTCTGCCAAGAAGTGTAATAAATCTTGTAAAGAATTATACGATAGATTAGTTGAAAAAGGAAAATCAAAAAAACTAGCACTAATAGCAGTTGTCAATAAATTGCTAAAACAAGCATTTGCTTTAGCAACAAAAAAAGAATATTATCTAAAAATAAACTAAAATAAATTTGCAAATAAACACAGTTCATTCCGACGAAGGAGGAATCACACTAGTTGCTCACGTTATGTGATTTCTCCTTCGTCGAAATGACACAAAATACGCTTAACTTAATGACATTGTGATCGTACTAGGGTTTTGCGTGAGGGATAGCAATGTCATTAAATTAAAGAAAATACTTCTCGACTTTGTCAATCCTACAGCGGAGGAATCTCATTAGTTGCTCACTGTACTTGCTTTTGGTATGTGATTTCTCCTTCGTCGAAATGACAAATAAACCCTTAACTTAATGACGTTTTGCGTGAGGGATAGTTCCGAAGCTTCGGGAGAAAAGCCCACAAACAAGTGTAGCGATAGCGGAACTTGTTGAGGACTTGCAATGTATAGCCCGACCCGTAGTTGCGAGGAGGAACGACGAAGCAATCTGAGGGTCACGCCCAAATCAATTATATCCTAAAAAAAAACTAACACGATTAATGATATAAAAGTGTTAGTTTCTTTACAATTGTTTTTAAAATTTTGGCGAAGGATAACTGAAAGAATAACTTCCAGAACCTAATTCCAATTCAACATTGGCTCCATTCTCTTTTGCATTTTTCTTGATATCCGATTTTAAAGGCGAACCGTTTAGCATAACAGCATTTAATTTTACTTTGGGTAAGGTTACCGTAGCTGTTGTATTTGCTGGAATAGTTACCTTATAA
>JAHEBK010000418.1 GCA_024642295.1 Flavobacterium sp.
TATAAATATTTTTGCTTGATCTCCTCTCGTATCTTACCATTATTGTTATTGATTTGCAATGCCTAAGGTAGAGGGATTCCCTAGTATACTGAATTGGTATGATTAACTTACTGTACTTGTAGTATAAAAGCTATATTGTTTTTAATATTGAGTCTGTTATTTAAATTTTATTTATTAAATTTATATCAAATAATAATAATTTTAAATTCTTTAATTATGAAAAAAAATATTTTAATCTGTTTTGCTCTATTTTTAGTAGTTACGATGACTGCTACCGCTCAATCTGTAAAGATATATAAAGACTGTGATTACAACGGGGAAAGTTTTGCTTTATATGTGGGGAATTATGGATATACCCAACTTGGGAACGTTGGAAATGATAATATATCTTCGATTCGAATTCCTCAAGGGTTCACTGTTACCGTTTATATGGATGATGCCTTTCGTGGAGAAAGTCGGACGTTTACAGATAATGTACCTTGTGTACCTGCTGATATAAATGACAAAATATCTAGTATAATAGTTACGAAAAGTGGAGGTTCAAAATATAACAAAAACACAAGTAATAATACGAGCTATAATAGAAATATGGTAACTGTTTTTAAAGATTCAAATCTTAGTGGTGAGAGTCAGTCTTTAGGTCTAGGTTATCATGATTACAATGGATTAGGAGTTGGAAATGACCAAATATCATCTATATATATTCCTGAAGGATTTACTGTTCGAGTGTATACTGATGGTAACTACCAAGGTAAATCTGAAACTTATTACAGTACTGTTCTTCAAATGTATGAGATTAATGATCAGATTTCTAGTATTATAATCACTAAAACTTCATCAAATTCAAATTCAAACCCATCAAATTCACATAATAGAAAAAAATACAGATAATTTTAAATAAGTTTTATTCTTTTTGGGATCAGACTGAGTAAACAAGTTTAATACAAACGCTTGTTGGGAATTTTATAACACCTATCAACTCCATAAAAAGAAATGGTTCTAAAACTAAAAAGTCTCGAAATTTCGAGACTTTTTAGTTTTTAAAAGGTGTTTATAAATCGTCTTTCTCAGCTGATTTTCGTTCCAGTTCCGCTTGAAATTCTTCCATAACGGGTCTCATAGTGCTTTCAGGGATGTCTTCAACTCTAATATACATTAAGCCATCAATGGCATTGTTGAAAAGTGGATCAACATTAAAAGCAACAACTCGAGCATTTTGTTTGATGTATTTTTTAATTAAAACAGGCAAACGCAGAACTCCTGGTTCTAATTCATCAATTATTTTATCAAACTTGTTTAAGTCGGCTTCCGTTTCATTAAAGATGAAATCTTTATCAGCATCTTTTAATTTTACTTTATATGCTTTGTTAGGATGGATATATTGTGCAATATATGGATCGTAATAATTTGATTTCATAAACTGAATCATCAATGACTTTGAAAAATCTGAAAATTTATCACTAATACTTACCCCTCCCAATAAAAACTTATGTTCTGGGAATCGCAATGTAGTATGGATAATTCCTTTCCAAAGCAAAAATAAAGGCATTGGTTTTTGTTGGTATTCTTTGATGATAAAAGCCCTACCCATTTCAATAGTTTTGCTCATCATATCATATAGTTCCGGTTCAAATCTAAAAAGATCATTAACATAAAAACCTTCCATGCCATATTTTGGAAAAATTTCAGAACCTAATCCCATTCTATAAGCACCAGCAATTTTATTGGATTCATCATCCCATAAAAACAAATGATGATAGTACTGATCGAATTTATCTAAATCGATAGATTCATTAGTTCCTTCTCCAACTTCTCTAAAAGTGATTTCTCTTAGTCGGCCAATTTCATGTAAAATATTTGGAATATCTTTTGCGGCAGCAAAAAATACTTCATAGTTTTTACTTTGTAATAAACGACAGTCAGTAGTCCTAAGTACTTTTACCTCGTTAATCATGGTTTCAAGATTAGCTGGAGTTACAATTTCCTTAGGGCTTTTTGGTAGTTTTAAGTTAGGGGTGTTTAAAAGTTTG
>JAHEBK010000079.1 GCA_024642295.1 Flavobacterium sp.
TTATACCATTTAGCTTTTAAATTTACTGGCATATAATGGTTAACGATTGTCAGGTTGAGCGTAGTCGAAACCTCGTTCTGGGGCAGTAAATAATCTCGACTTCGCTCGATTTGACAAAATGCAAAACGGTAAATTTATTGACAAAATAGTAATATAAATTGATTTTACAATTCTGGAATAAAATTCTTTTACTTGTATGGACATAATATTTCGGGGCTACAAAATGTGTCGTTCCTTTGGAACTTTACTTTTATTTAAAGCACCTTTATTTATACATTAAAAATAGCCCAGTAGTTAGAGACGGGTTATCCCAAAACAAAAAAACAGCAATAAGTCGAACCTATTACTGTTTTATGTATCTATTTTAAATGTATGTTAGGCTAACAAATCCAATACAAAAGATGGAAACAAACCAAGCGCGATATTCAAAACGATTGCGATGATGGCTACCGCATAAATCACGACTGGAGTGGCTGTTCTACTTTCGTTAGGTTCTTTGTTATACATTGCTAGAATTAATTTGAAATAGTAACCCACACTGATGATGGAGTTGATTACGGCTACGATTACTAACGATAAATATCCTGCTTGAATGGTGTTATTAAACAAAAATAATTTAGCAAAGAATCCTGCAAAAATAGGGATACCAGCCATAGACAATAAAGAGGCAGTTAAAATCGCTGCCAATAGCGGGTTTGTTTTTCCTAATCCATGGAAATTATTAATGTCTTCATTATGTTTGTTGTAACACACGTATAAAACAACGCTGAAGGCTGCAATACCTGCTAAAGCATAAGCCGAAGTATAATACAATAAAGTTCCCGCTGCATTCTCAGTATTTAACAAAGTCATCAACATGAAACCAGCGTGTGAAATCCCTGAGAAAGCTAGCATACGTTTTACATTTACTTGACGCAATGCCATGATATTACCTACAGTCATCGAAGCCATCGATACGATTACGATTACCAACTGAAATTGATCTGAAATTTCGGCATTCATTACCGTTAATAATTTGAATAGGGTTGCAATTGCTACAACTTTGGCTAACGTACTCATTAAAGCGGTAGTCAAAGCAGGAGAACCTTCATAAACATCTGGTGCCCAAAAATGGAAAGGTACTGCTGCAATCTTAAAGAACATACCAATAGTCACCAAGATAATTCCAATAGGAAACCAAATTGGCAATTCGGCTGAATAGGATAATTCACTGATTTCGGCTACATCAAATGTCCCCATAGCACCGTAAATCAAACAAATTCCGAATAGGATAATTCCAGAAGCAAAGGAGCCCATTAAGAAGTATTTCATTCCAGCTTCGTTGCTTTTAATGTTTTTTCTGTCGCTTGACGCCAAAACGTATAAAGAAATGGATAAGATTTCGATCCCTAAAAAGAACATCGCTAAGTTTCCAAAAGAAACCATAGCTACAGCTCCTGCTAGTAAAAATATTTTGATAGCAATAAAATCAGAGATTTGTGATTGGTGAAACTCATAAAATTTGTGTCCCAATGCAATCAAGAAAATAGTTAAAACAATAAACAAACCACTGAAAGCAGTGGAAAATTTGCTCACCACAATCATATTATTGTAATAGGATTCCGGATTACTAAATTCAGTTGCATTCAGTCCTAAAACTGCCAATAGACCAATGATGCTTATCGGGATAATGGCTTTTCTGAAGTCTAAAATTTCAAATAAAAGGCATAAAATACCTAGTCCTATTATAGCTATTAATGTACTCATTGTTTTTGTTGATTTAGGAATTGAGATTTAAGATTAATGATTTAAAAAATTTGAACCACTTTCTTCGTTCTACTTTAACCTAATTTATTTTTATTATTTATTTACTCTTCTTTAATGAATGATGCTATTCTGTTTTTGAAGTCAATCCCGAACCGTCGGGACGTTAATCATCAACCTTAAATCTAATCTCTAGTAATTACATTTAGAATCTTTTCTAAACTCGGTGTAATTAAATCATTAATCGGTTTTGGATACAATCCAAAAAAGAACAATACTGCAACGATAATTACCAATGCAAGGATTTCGTTATAATTTACTTCGGCAAATGCTTTAGTATTAGTTTCTCCTAACATCACCTGTTGGTACATTTTTAGCATATAATAGGCGCCTAATATAATCGTTGTTCCACCCAATACGGCAAACCAAATATTGACATTAGACAAACTATATAAAACTGTAAATTCACCCACAAAGTTAAAGGTAGTTGGCAAGGCTACTGACGCCAAAACTAAAATCATAAACAAAGAAGCAAATTTTGGTGTTTGAGTACGAATACCACCCATTTCTGCAATAGTTCTTGTTTCATACCTTCTATAAATGATTTCAGCGACAAAGAACAAACCAACGACTACAAAGCCATGGGCAATCATTTGTAAAACGGCACCACGCAATCCGTCAAGATTCAAAGCATAAGCTCCTGCTGCAATCAACCCAACGTGTGCCAAAGAAGAATAAGCCAATAATTTCTTCAAATCTTTTTGGCGTAAAGCCACAATCGAACCATAAATAACCCCAGCAATTCCAAGACCAATCATGATATTCATATGTCCTTTGGCAGCTAATGGTGTAATTGGCAATTGCCAACGGATAACACTATACAATCCCATTTTCAACATGATACCTGAAAGTAGCATGGTTCCCACTGTTGGTGCTTTTTGGTACACCTTGGCTTGCCAAGTATGAAAAGGAATCAACGGAATTTTAATAGCATAAGCTAAAAAGAAAGCGGCAAAAATCCAAACTTGTTCGTCACCCGATAAATCTAAATTATACAAATCTTCAATCAATAAACTTCCTGCTTTTTGGTACAAATACACAAAAGCGACTAGCATAAATAAAGAACCCGCAAGAGTATAGATAAAGAATTTAACCACGGCTGTTTTGCGTTCTTCGGCATCTCCGTTCCCCCAAATCAATGCGATAAAGTAAATCGGAATCAAAGCCAATTCCCAGAAGATATAATATAAAAGTCCGTCTGCAGCTAAGAAGGTACCCACCATAGCAAAAGCCATGAATAAGATTAAACTATAGATGCTTTTGGCATTTTTAAATTCGGTTCCAACAGAAGAAAAAATAATCAATGGAGTCAAAGCGGTAGTCAATAACAACATTGCAATGGACAATCCATCTGCTGCTAAAGCAAAAGTAATTTTAGGTTGGTTTATCCAAGGCACCATAAAACTAATGTTTTCACCTTGATTGAATTCATTCAATAATGCCACACTGCACCCTAAAGCCACTAGACTAAATAGTAACGCTATTTTTAATGCCATTTTATCACCTGCGACATAGGTTATAAATGCACCAACTAAAAGGATTATTAATATAAGAGATACGTTCATAGTATATAATTATTGAGCTAAAAATAAATAGGTTACAATGGCACACAGTCCTAAAACAAATACAAAAAGATACAAGCCAATACTTCCGCTTTGTATTTTTTTACCTTGATATCCTAATTCGTTAGTTAATTTTGCGAAACTGAAAACAAAAGTTGACAATCCTGTTTCTACTTGATCTCTGAAAAAGTTAGATAAAGCATTTGTTGTTTTTACAAAAACAAAATCATAGACTTCATCAACATAATATTTGTTATACAATGTTTTCGCAATTCCAGTAATGTTCTCATCAGATTCTGGCACTTGTTTTTGTTTCAAATATTTAGAGAAAGCAATTCCAATTCCGATTAATCCTCCTAGTACTGCAACTCCCATCAAAGTGTATTCTTGTGTACCAAAATGATGTGCTTCATGTGCCTCTTTTGTAAATAATGGTGCAAGATATCCGTTCAACCAGCTATTCGTGGGCAAACTGATTAATCCTCCTATAGCAGCCAAAATTGCCAAAATAATTAATGGGAACGTAATCAAAGCAGGGCTTTCGTGTAAATGACTTTTTTGTTTCTCCGTTCCTCTAAAATCATTGAAGAAAGTCAAGTATAACAAACGGAACATATAAAAAGCTGTCAGTAGTGAAGCTAACGAAGCGATAACCCAAAGCACTTGATTGTGCTCAAAAGCCACCATTAAGATTTCATCTTTAGAAAAGAACCCTGAAAATGGTGGAATTCCTGAAATCGCAAAGGACGAAATTAAAAAGGTGAAGAAAGTGATTCCCATCCATTTTTTCAACCCACCCATGTTACGCATGTCTTGTTCTCCATGCAAAGCGTGAATAACAGAACCAGAACCTAAGAACAAACAAGCTTTGAAGAAAGCGTGCGTGATTACATGGAAAACGGCAACCTCATAAGCACCCAACCCTAAAGCTAAGAACATTAATCCTAATTGAGAAACGGTAGAATAAGCCAATACTTTTTTGATATCGGTTTGAACCAAAGCAATTGTTGCAGCTACTAAAGATGTCACAGCACCCACAATCGCAATAATATTTTGCACTTCTGGAGCTAAATCGAATACATAATTTAATCTCGTAATCATAAAGATACCAGCAGTAACCATCGTAGCCGCGTGAATCAATGCCGAAACTGGTGTAGGACCTGCCATTGCATCAGGCAACCAAGTGTATAATGGTATTTGTGCTGATTTCCCACAAGCTCCAATGAACAAACAGAAAGCAGCAACAGCTAATAAAGTCAAATCTAAGTTGGTTGCAGTAGTAATTGCCGTTTTCAAACTAGCATAATCCAAAGTTGAAAACATCGAGCCTATGATGAAAATCCCGATTAACAATCCTAAATCTCCAATACGGTTCATGATGAAAGCTTTCTTAGCCGCATCATTAAAATCTTGGTTTTTATGCCAAAATCCAATCAATAAGTACGAACACAATCCAACACCTTCCCAACCAATGAACAACACCAATAGGTTACTACCCATAACTAGCGTTATCATGAAGAAGATGAACAGATTCAAATAGGCAAAAAACTTGTGCATATTCTCGTCATCGTGCATATAACTGATCGAATATAAGTGAATCAACGATCCAATTCCTGTAACGAACAACAACCAAAGCACCGATAATTGGTCTAATAGAAAACCAAAATCTACTTTAAAATTGCTAATTTCAATCCAATCAAACAATTGAACCTGAATAGCTTCTTGTGAAGCGTTAATGCGAGTAAAGAAACATAGCGTAACTGCAAAAGAAAAAGCAACAGTTAAAGTTCCTATAATTCCTGAAGCCGTTTTACCAATATTCTTTCCAAAGAAAATATTAAATAAAAACCCTAAAAAAGGAGCTAATAATAAGAGTAAAGCTAAATTTGTATCCATTATAGTTTATCCTTTTAAATTTTTTAATTTATCGATACTTATCGTACCCATGTTCTTAAATATAGACACCAAAATTGCTAGTCCTACAGCAACCTCTGCAGCTGCAACTGCCATTGAGAAGAATACAAAGATTTGCCCTTGTGCATCTTGATGATAGGTTGAGAAAGCCACAAACAAAAGGTTGACAGCATTCAACATAATTTCGATAGACATAAATACAATAATAGCATTACGGCGGTACAATACTCCAAAAATCCCAATGCAAAAAAGGATTACCGATAGGAAGATGTAATTCTCAATACCTATTTCGTTTAATATATTGCTCATTATTTTTCTATTTTTTCTTTCTTAGACAATAAAACCGCACCAATCATCGCTACCAATAGCAAGATAGAAGCAAATTCAAAAGGCACCATGTATTCGTTCAATAATACTTTTCCAAGTACTTTAATCGATTGGTAATCTTCCCCTGTAGACGTGTATTCCCCCACAATAGGTTTAGAGTTTATAAATACTAAAATCAAAACCAAACACACCAAACTAAAAGCTACAATAGCTCCCAATCGCGTAACGCGCGGGCGATGTACTTCTTTCTTTTCGTTCAAATTCATCAACATGATCGTAAATAGAAACAAAATCATAATCGCTCCCGAGTATACAATCACGTGGACAATCGCTAAAAACTGAGAGTTTAATAATAAATAATGACCTGCAATTGAGAAAAAACAAATCACAAGATAAAGCGCACTGTGTATAGGGTTTCTGCTAAAAACAGTCAAAAATGCTGTTGCTAGCGTAATAGCAGCCAAAACACAAAATATAATAAGTACTGTTGACATTAATTAGCGTTTTTAAGTTGAGTATTTTGCATTGCCACATCCAGCGGCATCACCAAACGGTCTTTTCCAAAAATGAAATCTTCTCTTTCATAACTAGAAGGAACCAAAACTTTTGAAGTTGTCAAATAAATGGCGTCTTTAGGACAAGCCTCTTCACACAATCCACAAAAAATACAACGCAACATATTGATTTCATAGATTTCAGCATATTTTTCCTCACGGTACAAATGTTTTTCATCCGCTTTACGTTCAGCAGCCTTCATCGTAATCGCTTCTGCAGGACAAGAAAGGGCGCACAACCCACAAGCCGTACAATTTTCTCTCCCCTGTTCATCACGTTTTAATTGATGTTGTCCACGATACACAGGACTCATCGTACGCACTTGCTCAGGATACTGAATTGTAACTTTTCTGGAGAACAAATGCTTTAATGTAATCAACAATCCCTTAAAGATTGCAATGATGTACATCCGTTCTAAAAAACTCATCTCTTTGTGAGAGACTTGCTTTTTTCTTCCCGATAAGGATATGGTTTCTATTGCCATTTTTTAATTTTTATTTTTTAGTAGCTATTTCCCGCTTTCCGCTATATCTATTGTTCCACTATCGCTACACAATAGGATGCCGCTGCAATCGGGGCTAGGGTATTTTGCTATTAATTCTATTTATTTGTTAAAGGTGTCAATTTGACTCCTATATATTTTTATTATTCTACGTTGTCCCAAAATGTTACTACATATTATTTCAACGCTCCCCAAAGTCCCCCTTTGGGGGTTAGGGGGATTAAAATCCCAAAAATACCGCAATCTCTGCTCTCAAAATCACAATTCCTGTAACAATGATGTTAAAAATTGACAACGGAATTAATATTCTCCATCCCAAATGCATCAATTGGTCGTATCTAAATCTTGGAATCGTCCATCTTACCCACATATAGAAAAAGATGAAGAAACATATTTTGGCAAACAAAACTCCAATTCCGATTACGTTTCCAATGTTTACTCCCCAGTTTTCAATAACCCATTGCATTCCAGGATAGTTGTATGCTCCAAAGAACAATACCGCTAAAATTGTAGAGGAGATAAACATATTCGCATACTCAGCAAATAAGTAGAAACCCATTTTCATCGAAGAATACTCCGTATGGTATCCTCCAATTAATTCGGTTTCACATTCTGCTAAATCGAAAGGAGTTC
>JAHEBK010000419.1 GCA_024642295.1 Flavobacterium sp.
TTATCTGCTTTTATAGCAATTTGGTATTTTGTTTTTCCGGGTACAACTTCTACTTTAATTTCTTGATAACGAATACTACTTTTTGCCGGGGGTGTTTGATTTACTCTATTCCCCTCTAGCATTTCTCCAATTCTAACCGTCAATGTGTGCGCTTTTTTTGCTTTATAGGTAAAGTCTATAGTTGCAAATGCCGCTTTTCCAAAATCCATAAAATAGAAATCGCCTCGATTTTCAAATTTCACAGGTTTAATTTTATCCACTACATACTTATTTTCTGTAGAAAGCATATAATTATCCCCTTTTCCTATTGTAAATTCTTGTGGTTGCGAATAATCAACTAATCGATTTTCCTCATCCCAAATACGCACTTTCCAATAATACGTTTTTCCTATTTCAAGAGGATTTCCCTTATATTCAATATTAGTAGATTGATTAGAGCGAACTTGCATACTATCCCAAACATCACCATTATTAAAGTCAATACCTTCTTTAGTAGAAGCTACCAGAATTTGGTAGGCAGATTGGAATTTAGATTCTACAGGAACTGTCCAGCCAAATTCTGGTTTTGTATCCAATACTTTAACCATTCCGCTAGGGTCTCTAATCAACTCCACTGTTAAATCAGTTGGGCCTTTTCTATACTTATTACCGTTTCTTTTAATTAATTCATCACATTTTGCTCTAAGCTCCTCAACTATTTTTCTGTATTTAGACTTACCAATTAAATTATTAATTTCTTTAGGATCTTTAGCAAGGTTATATAACTCTTCCACCTTTTTATCATTTACATATCTAAAGTATTTCCATTCCTTAGTACGCACACCTTCACTAGGTGCAATATCCTTGAAATCCCAAATGTGTTCTATAAGAACTGTGTCTCTTTCAATAGATTTTTTTTCTTGTTTTACCAATGGAAATAAACTTTTACCATGCCACGTTTTTGGTGCTTTTACACCAGCAAGATCAGCAATAGTAGCCGTTACATCAACATTCAATACCATATCATTTACATCCTGATGCTTGTCTTGACGTGGATCATAAATAATCAACGGCACACGAATGGAGTTGTCGTACATCAACCATTTCCCAGCTAATTGACGTTCTCCTAGAAAATAACCATTATCTCCCATGACAATAATCACGGTGTTTTTATCAACTCCTTTTTCTTTTAGTTTTTGTCGAATCTTTGCAATTTCTTGATCAATTTCAGAAATCATTCGGTAATACCCTTTCAAACTGTGTTGGTACTTTTCGGGAGTATCATATCGCCATGTCCAACGCAATCTATTGAAACCATCACGGACGAACTTTGGAAGGATATCAAAATATTTTGCCTCTCCAAGATCTGGTCCAGGAATGGTAGTGTCCGCTAATAAGTTATCCGAAGAATGTTGCCAAAAATATTGGTCAGGTGCCACATCATGAGCATGTGGTGCACTAAAACTTAGTGACAAACAAAAAGGTTTTTCCTTAGTTGATTTATCAATAAAATCTAATGCTTGCTGCCCTGTATAACGTGTTAAGTGAACCGTATCTTTGTCGATGGTTTTATAAAAATACCCTCTTTTATCTTTGAAATTATTATTACGGTCATAGGAATCGTATTCGTCAAATTGTTTTTCTAAACCATCATATTTGACCCCATATTTACCAAAAAAACCTGTATGATAACCACTGTTTTTTAATAGAGTTGGGTACGAGTTATCCATGTATTCCCCTCTGATATTTCCTGTTTGAAAATTATAATTATGAGAACGCTCGTACAATCCAGTCAATAGTGAAGCTCTACTGGCGGCACAAATAGGCGTTGTTGCTATAGCCGTTTTAAAATAGGTTCCTGATTGGGCAAGCTTATCCATCTCAGGAGTTCTTACAAACTTATTTCCAGCATAACCAATGGCATCAAAGCGCTGGTCATCTGTTAGAATAAAAATGATGTTCGGTTTTTTAACTGACTGTATATTTTGAGCAGTAATAAAATTAGAGGTAGTTAATAAAGTAGTTAAAAAAAGAAAAGAATTGA
>JAHEBK010000080.1 GCA_024642295.1 Flavobacterium sp.
GTTACTAAAAAAGCGACCATTGATACTAATTGATTAAATTTCATTATAATTTTTTTGATTTTTTTTGAAATGCAAAAATACATTTTACTTATAGACTATTATGGTACATATGGTGATTTTACGGTATATAAATGTTTTTTAGCAAAATATTGTTTGTTTAATAATTTAAAATCAAGCTAAATTCAACGAAAATCAAAATATTATATTAAATCAGGTGTTTGTTTAAATACTAAAGGAGTTCTTCCCGTATGCCTTTTAAAATATTTCACAAAATGTGATACATCTTTAAAATCAAGACTGTATGCTATTTCAGAAATAGTCCTATTAGTGTAAAGTAATTGTCTTTTAGATTCTTGTATAATATGAGTGGCAATAATTTGAGAAGCTGTTTTGGAAAAATTCTTTTTACAAATGGAATTCAATTGCTGGGAATTAATATTCATTAAATCTGCATAAAAGGACACGTCATTTCGTAATTCTTGTTGCAACAGCTCTTCAAAATGAATCCCTTTATCAGTATCTATCAAACGTTCAGTGCGATTAGAATAACCAATAATCTTAGCGAATAACGCTTTTAACCCACCTTCAACAACCTCTTTTTGAATCGATCTCAGCTTCATTTCGATACACAAAATTTCGAATAATTTATCAATTGATTCATCAACTTGAAGATTAACCAATTGTTCTTTACTCAGTCGATATAATTGTTGATTGATATGCTTATCAGTTGTTTTTTCTAAAAAATCTTCTTTTACAATAATAACATACCCTTCAGGAATTGTATCAATCTCCCAATGGTGTACTTGGTTGTTATTAATAACAAAAACTACCGAAGGAGTAATTTCATAAGCTTTTGAATCCATATAATGAAAACCTGAACCTGCTTTAAAATAAACCAACTCAATATATTTATTATGCTTATGGGGTTTTGTATAGCGTTTATTGACATCAAATGGTTCAATTTTAATATCGGTTACATTAGGGATTTTGGTATAAACAGCAATAGATTTTTTCATTAATAATTGTTTTTTTATCGCATTTTATTTGCAATTTGCAATAATTCCTATGTATCATTGTTATTAACAATAACACAAAAATAATATTACAAGACAACTTATGACCCTTCCAGCGTCAAAAGGTTTAAACCAAAAAGAACAAAATATCGTTCCAACGTATATTTTACTATATTTATACCTTTAAATTATATTTATGCAGTTTTCTGAAAGAAGAAATACAACACGCTGGATTATTATTTTAATTTCATTTTTGATTGTTTCATTGATTCTTTGGAATACCTATACTTTTTTTCAAATTTTCAAAAACGAAGAACGGTTAAAAATGAACCTTTGGGCAAATGCCCAAAAAACGCTCATCAATGCTGATGAGAATACTGAGGTTGATTTACCACTGCAAATTCTGAGCAACAACAACTCTATTCCTATTATTTTAACTGAAAACGATCGTGTTATCAATACCGTAAATATTGATGAAAGTTTTGGAATAAATAGTCCTTCTACCCTTAAAATATTAGCCCGATTAAAAAATGAAAACGAACCTATTGTCATTGAATATGTTCCTGGCAATTTTCAAAAATTATATTATGGTGACTCCGAGTTATTAAACAAACTAAAATACTACCCTATAGCGCTACTTTTGATTATTTTTCTATTTGGACTACTGGTCTATAACTTTTATAAAAGTACCAAAGTAGCTACACAAAACAAGCTATGGGCAGGTATGGCTAAAGAAACCGCACACCAAATAGGAACACCATTATCCTCCTTAATAGGCTGGGTCGAAATATTGAAAGCGGATGAAGTTGATGAATCCATAACCTTAGAAATCGAAAAAGACATTGCCCGACTTCAAACGATTACGGAACGTTTTTCGAAAATTGGTTCAGTACCTACCTTGGAAAACAAAAATATTATTGAAGAAACATTCAATGCTTACACCTACTTACAATCTCGTTTTTCAAAACAAATCGAATTTCACTTTAATGCACCTGAAATCCCCATTTACATCCCCATCAACCCAACATTACATGGCTGGACAATTGAAAACTTAGTTAAAAATGCCATTGATGCCATGAAAGGCAAAGGCAAATTGATTTTACAAATAGAACATGATAGAGGCAGTGTCCTAATAAATGTATCGGACACAGGTAGTGGTATTGCAAAAAAGCAATTCAACACCATTTTTGAACCTGGATTTACTACTAAAAAACGAGGTTGGGGACTGGGATTATCATTAACAAAAAGGATAGTCGAAGAATACCACAAAGGTAAAATCAAGGTTTTAAAATCCGAAATTGGTGTAGGCACTACTATTCAGGTTAGTTATAAAATTAAGTCTTAAAATTAAATGCAGATTTTTGTAAACACATTGATTCTGTGTTTTTTGATTGCGGTCAAGTCACTTTGCTTAGTATAGGAAATCATAGTTTTGTGTGAAAGAGATTTTATTTTAAACCACAAAAAACGCATTCAAATTAATGAATGCGTTTTTTATATATCTAGTTCCCCTCTTTGGAGCCAGGGGGAATATTATCCTTTCAAACTAGCTGACATGTACTCTCTGTTCATACGAGCGATGTTCTCTAGAGAAATACCTTTAGGACATTCGATTTCGCAAGCACCAGTATTGGTACAGTTACCAAAACCTTCTTCGTCCATTTGTTTCACCATGTTCAATACACGATCCGTAGCTTCAACTCTACCTTGTGGTAGCAAGGCAAATTGAGAAACTTTAGCTCCTACAAACAACATCGCTGAACCATTTTTACAAGTAGCTACACAAGCTCCACAACCAATACATGTTGCTGCATCAAAAGCATCGTCAGCATCATTTTTGTTAACTGGAATCGTGTTTGCATCAATTGTATTTCCAGAAGTGTTTACCGAGATAAAACCTCCAGCATGTTGAATACGGTCGAATGAACTACGGTCAACAACTAAATCTTTCACCACTGGAAAAGCCGCAGCACGGAAAGGCTCGATTGTAATTGTATCACCATCCTTAAACATACGCATGTGCAACTGACAAGTCGTAACACCACGGTCTGGACCATGCGCTTCACCGTTGATGAATAAAGAACACATTCCGCAAATTCCCTCACGACAATCGTGGTCAAATGCTACTGGTGATTCTCCTTTGTTGATTTGTTGTTCGTTGAAAACGTCTAACATTTCAAGGAACGACATATCTGGCTCAATTCCGTCAACTTTATAGTCAACCATTGCTCCTTTATCTTGGGCGTTTTTTTGACGCCATATTTTTAATGTAAGTTTCATACTGTTTTAGTTTGAAAGTCATAAAGTCGAATGTCTAAAGGCTGTAACTTTGGACTAGTGACTTTGGACTAATTACTATTTATAACTTCTTTGAACTAATTTAATGTTTTCGTAATTCAAGGCTTCTTTGTGCAATACGGCATCACTTGGTTTTCCTTTGTATTCCCAAGCTGCTACATAAGCAAAGTTATCATCATCACGAAGTGCTTCTCCTTCTGGTGTTTGGTATTCCTCACGGAAGTGACCTCCACAAGATTCATTACGGTGTAAAGCATCTTTAGCAAACAATTCTCCTAGTTCTAAGAAATCGGCAACACGAATTGCTTTTTCTAATTCTTGGTTGAATTCTTTATCTGTTCCGGGTACTTTTACATCTTTATAAAACTCCTCACGTAAGGCTGCAATTTCTACAATCGCTTCATTTAATCCTTTTTCGTTACGAGCCATACCTACTTTATCCCACATGATTTTCCCTAATTTCTTATGGAAATAATCTACTGAGTGCTTTCCTTCATTGTTGATGAAGTTACTGATTAAGTCTTTCACGCTTTTTTCGGCAGCATCAAACTCAGGAGTGTCCGTTGGAATAGGTCCCATTTTGATATCTGGAGCTAAATAATCACCAATTGTGTATGGCAATACAAAATAACCATCAGCCAAACCTTGCATCAAAGCCGAAGCTCCTAAACGGTTTGCTCCGTGATCAGAGAAGTTTGATTCTCCAATAGAGAAACATCCAGGAATAGTAGTTTGTAAGTTATAATCAACCCATGTTCCACCCATTGTGTAGTGAACCGCTGGATAAATCATCATAGGTGAAGTATAAGGATCCTCATCTACAATTTTATAATACATTTGGAACAAGTTCCCGTATTTACTTTTTACAATTTCAGTACCTAATTTAGTTACCAAAGCTTTATCGTCAGCATTTAAACCTTTCACATAAGCAGCTTCTTTTCCGTAACGTTGAATTGCAGCAGCAAAATCCAAGTATACGGCTTCACCTGTTTTATTTACTCCAAAACCAGCATCACATCTTTCTTTAGCAGCACGAGAGGCAACGTCACGAGGAACTAAGTTACCAAAAGCAGGATATCTTCTTTCTAAGAAATAATCTCTGTCTGCTTCAGCTAAATCAATTGCTTTTTTCTTTCCTTCACGGATAGCTTGTGCATCTTCTAGTTTTGCAGGAACCCAGATACGTCCGTCATTACGCAATGACTCAGACATCAACGTTAATTTAGACTGGTGATCTCCTGAAACAGGAATACAAGTTGGGTGAATTTGTGTGTAACAAGGGTTAGCAAAGTAAGCCCCTTTTTTATGGATTTTCCAAGCTGCAGTAGCATTAGAACCCATTGCATTTGTTGATAAGAAGAAAACGTTTCCATATCCTCCAGAAGCGATAACTACTGCGTGAGCAGAATGTCTTTCGATCTCACCAGTAATCAAGTTACGAGCGATAATTCCTCTTGCTTTTCCGTTAACAACAACCAAGTCTAACATTTCGTGACGGTTGTGCATTTTTACTTTTCCACGACCAATTTGACGGTTCATTGCTGAGTAAGCACCCAAAAGCAATTGTTGTCCTGTTTGTCCTTGTGCGTAGAAGGTACGAGAAACCAAAGTTCCTCCAAAAGAACGGTTATCTAAAAGTCCACCATATTCACGAGCCAACGGCACCCCTTGAGCCACACATTGGTCAATAATATTAGCAGAAACTTCAGCCAAACGGTGTACGTTAGCTTCACGAGAACGGTAATCTCCTCCTTTTACAGTGTCATAAAACAGTCTGTAAACAGAGTCACCGTCTCCTTTATAATTTTTTGCAGCGTTGATTCCTCCTTGTGCCGCAATAGAGTGCGCACGACGTGGTGAATCTTGAAAACAAAATGCTTTTACGTTATACCCTAACTCTGCTAAAGTAGCAGCAGCAGAACCTCCAGCTAATCCAGTTCCTACGATGATGATATCAAGGTTACGTTTATTAGCAGGGTTTACTAAATTAATATGATCTTTATAATTTGTCCATTTGTCCGCAATTGGGCCATTTGGTATTTTTGAATCTAATGCCATTATAATTGAATATTAATGATTGAAATGATGAAATAATGCAATAAATACGAATCCTAAAGGAACTATAATAGAAAACCATAGACCGAAATCCTTCATCCCTTTTGTGTATTTATTATTGGCTCCTACTGATTGAAAAGAAGAACTAAATCCGTGTTGTAAATGTAAAGACAACAATACAAATGACAAACTGTACAAACCTGTTCGTACAGGGTCTACAAATTTTTCAGCCAATTCATGAAAATACCTTGTTTCATCAGCTGGATTAAATTCTACATACTTATAAACGATCTCTGGAACCCAAAAATCATAAAAGTGTAAAGCCAAGAAAGCTAAAATTACTGAACCTGAAATAATCATGTTACGTGATGCCCAACTTGCATTAGCAGCTCCATTGTAACTTGCATAATTTATAGGTCTTGCTTTTCTATTTTGCAAATCCAAAGTGAATCCCATGATGAAGTGAAAAATCACCCCAACGATAAGAATAGGTTGAATTACAAATTGAATCAAAGGATTGGTTCCCATGAAATGAGAAATCGCATTGAATAAATCGGCACTAATTACCGAAGTCATATTGATTAAAAAATGCTGTGCTAGAAACAACATCAAAAAAAGTCCTGAAAGTGCCATAGCTACTTTTTTTGCTATTGACGATTTCAATAATCCAGATTTTGCCATAATATTTTAGAATATAATTTAAAAAGTACACAAAAATAAAGCAAAAAGGCACGTACTACAACCTTTTCAAGACTATTTATAATCATTTTAAAGTGTTTAATCTTTAGCCGAATTAAAAACATATAAAAAATGCTTAAAATATTTATTATCAATTAGTTGAATCTAAAAAAGGATTGAAACAACAAAAATTTATCACAAAAACAGGTTTATAAATTATCAATAATTACCGCTTAAAAATATTAATTTGATAATTTTATTTCGCATATTCTTTGATTCCATAAACACACAAAACCAAACGATTTTGTGTATAAAAACAAATTGTTATCGCATGGTTAATTATTTAGGCTTTCTGTTATAAAAATCTAGTTTTTATTAAGCCCCACAATTACAAACAGATTGTTTAAATTTGTTTTCTAATCCATAATAAAATGAAGTACCATTCGATCGACTCTAATCTCTTTATAAAAAACCGAAGCAAGTTTACCACCCAAATGAAACCGAGTAGCGTTGCCGTTTTTAACTCTAATGATATTTATCCCGTAAGTGCCGATAGTACTTTGCCTTTTGCACAGCATCGTGATATTTTTTATCTGAGTGGTATCGATCAAGAAGAGAGTATTTTATTATTATTTCCAGATGCTCCCTATGCGCACCAAAAAGAAATGCTTTTCCTAAAAGAAACCAATGAGCATATTGCCATTTGGGAAGGCGCAAAACTAACCAAAGAAGAAGCCTTTGCTGTTTCGGGAATTAAAACTGTTCATTGGTTGCAAGATTTTAAGAAAGTCTTAGCCGAATTAATGACCTATTCGGAGACAATATATATTAATACCAATGAGCATTACCGCGCCACCATAGAAACCGAAACTCGTGAAGCTCGTTTTGTAAAATGGTGGAAAGATAACTATCCTGCACATACTGTTGCTAAGAGTAATCCAATATTACAACGTCTACGTTCTGTGAAAGAACCAGAAGAAATTGAATTGATTCAACACGCTTGTAATATTACTGAAAAAGGCTTTCGTCGCATCCTACCGTTTGTAAAACCCAATGTAATGGAATACGAAATCGAAGCTGAATTCATCCACGAATTCATTCGCAATCGCTCCAAAGGTTTTGCTTATACGCCCATCATCGCATCAGGGAATAGCGCGAATGTGTTGCATTATATTGAAAATAACAAAGCCTGTAATGCTGGCGAACTTATTTTGATAGATG
>JAHEBK010000420.1:0-833 GCA_024642295.1 Flavobacterium sp.
CCATCGTAAAACGGTATTTTGTATCTCTTGTATTCCCTGTTAGTTGAGCGAAATCTTCTGTAGCTACTTTTTTGCCCTTTCCGTACCTATCAAATCGCTTAATGAAATAAGACAAACTGCCGTCTTTACCATATAGCATTCCGTGAAAAGGCACTTCTAAACCAAAAACTTTTGCCATACGCATGGTGACATCTTCGTTTTCGGGTAATTGTGGAAATAAATCATTTTGTGGTTTGATGATGTAGGTTCCAAATTGATCTACAATTTTGAATTCTTGATCCACTATAGAGATTGCAGCACTCAACTTGGGTTGTACTCCCTGTATGGATAGTTTTCTGGCTCTGTTTGCGGCTTCCTGACGAAGTTCAACTGCTGTATAAGGCAAATCGTTTAAGTGTGTTAATTTAGGTGCGATCATGCGTATTCCCTTTTCGCTGTACTTATCTTCTCCACACAATTCGTAGGTAATGGGACATCTATTCATTTTCCAACAATTTAACCGTTACTGCTCCTACTAAATCATTTCCTGTGGCAATCAATTGAGAGAAATAATCTTTTTTATCCATTTTCCCAATCCTCAATAAGCCTTCTAACATAATTCCCTCAGGCAATAGCCCTTCAAAAAAAGCAGGAAAGGAATTATAACCATAACTTTTATGACATGTAGGCATAGTCAAAGAAACTGCTTCACCTTCATAATTTAGATCGTATTCAAAATTATAGTCGCTAGTCGAAATTTCTGTTAGAATTCCAGCTCTCTTTCCGTGAACAAATACAATGGCTTGTCTCATGTTTATTTAGTTAAGGGACTTTTAAATTCGATCTTAATATTC
>JAHEBK010000420.1:899-2015 GCA_024642295.1 Flavobacterium sp.
TTATTTTTTTCAATATCAAAAACAGTGGTCTTCCCTACTCCACTTAAGTTAGCTAAAGCTAACTGTGTCAATCCTGCTTTTTTACGATGGTCTTTGATGAAAGCACCCAAGTTAAAATCATCCATTTTATACTGTTTAAGCGGTAAAAATACACAATTTAATCATTAACAACAAGTTAAACGATAAAAAACAACCCTTATTTACTGCTAAAGCAGTAATTTCATCCGTAAAACAATAATCACTATACTATTTACCTATATAAAAAGAATAATTGCCGTTAAAGCGGTAAAATTAATAAATACTGTTCTGACGAATAGAAGCTGTTTTAATACTAAATAAAACCATTATTGGAGCTAATTTCCAAAGACGATAATTACATCCTAAATACAGCTACATAATTTATTTTTTAGAATAAAAAACAGTTTATAAATTTTGAAAATGACATAAATCTAAATCAAAAAAGAACATATTTAGAAAGTACGAAAAATACAAAAGAAGTATTTTTCTTAACAAATTTAAAATTAATTTTAAAGCTTGAAAAACACCAAAAAAAGCCTTATTTTTGACAATGCTAATTTCTGTAGCTCAATATAGCATGCCAAAAAAAAGTTGTACCTCAATTGTACCTCGAAACGCTACAGCCCGTAAATACTAACAAACTAAATTCCTGTATCGGAAAGTAAATGACAATCCAAGATTTAGTAGGCTCCTACTCCATTGAAGGTAGCAATCAAGACGGCAGTGACGAACTGACTTACAAAGGCACAGTCACTTTATCGCTTGATGAGAATAACCGAATTATAGCCCAATGGATTATCAATAACAGCCAAGTGCAAAACGGTCACGGTTTTTTCAAAGACAATATTTTAGTAATTCATTTCAATTACCAAGATGATGACGAATTCATATACAAAGGTATTGCTGTTTATCGGTGCATTACTAAAGACGTTCTGGATGGTTTTTGGTCAGAAAAACATGGAAACCCTTTGTATTTAGGCACCGAACGATGTTTCAGAATCGAATCTACAGAACTTTTGAATTAAAAAATGAAACTTCCTAAACAGCATAAAAAACAAATGGACTAAAGCATATTTACCTTAGTCCATTTATATTATT
>JAHEBK010000081.1 GCA_024642295.1 Flavobacterium sp.
TCCTTTTTGAGCATAGGAACGTACATCAATTCCCATTTCACAATGTGTGGAGCAATTTCCACAAGAGATGCATTGGCCACCATTGGTTGTAATTCTAAATTTTGAAAATAAACGTTGTTGTAATCCTAATACAGCAGCCATTGGGCAACCAAAACGACACCAAACACGATTTCCTAAAATAGGGTAGAAGCCTACTCCAATCACACCACTAAAGGCTGACCCGATTGCAAAACCGTACCACTCTCTTAATTTATAGCTATCCATAAATAAGATGTTTTGGTTACCAGAAAAGTAATTCATCAAAATAGCTAAAACCATTATAGCAACCAATGTCAACATGGTATAGACTGCATCGGTGTCCATATCTTTGCGTTTAAAGGCGTATAAAGCACCCGTAAAGACTCCCAAAAACACTACTATTCCCCATACAAATTGGTCTTTGGTAATAAAACTCATGTCGGGATTGTTGGATAAAAAGGTAAAAATTACCGCAATCGTACTTGCAAAGACTAATACCAATACAATATGAATCATCCATCTTTCAATTTTCCATGCTTTAACGGAGTTGTTGCTCAAATGACGGAAAGAGTCTCCCGCAGTTTCTGCTAGTCCACCGCACCCACATACCCAAGAGCAATACCATCTTTTCCCATAAAAATAAGTTAGAATAGGAGAGATGATAAAAATTAATGCTACACCAAAGAGCAACATAAACATTCCTAAGTTACCTCCAGCGAGTAGGTTTTTTAAATGCCATTCGTCAAAAAAGTAATAATTTAGTGGCCACATATTTTTTAAATCCTTAGCAAAGTAAGCCTTTTCAGGATTTAGTTTGGTCAATATTTCAGGAATCAAAAATGCAAATCCCAATTGGAAAAACATAACCGACAATGTACGAACCAATTGATATTTATTGTGTCTGTATTTTAAGATGAATTTGTAACCCAATCCTAAAATTGCTACTGTATATAGCGTACCATAAACAAACCATTGTGAAGCAGCATGTCCGTTCAATAGTAGACTCAAGGGATCAAAAAAACCAACAATTCCAGTATTAGCTCCACCTTCTTCGTTTAGACCCAAGTATTTTGGAAACCAGTACAAGGCAACATAAAACGAAGTTAACAGTATACCAATTATCCAACCAATTGTACCTTTGTTAGATAAACTTGATTTCCAGACGTCATTATTACTTATCCCTTCTGGACGATTCAAATAGAAGCTGTTGGCGTAGAGTACAATACCAGCAATTACTGAAACTAATGAACCTGTTAACCAGTATTCCTTGTTTGGAAATGCAACATTTAGCAGAGCCAAGCTCATGATGAACAATCCAATTAATCCAATTGCTATTCCAATTTTTTGTTGTGTAGCCATGCTGCCATTGTGAGCTGCTAGAGATATATTTTGTGTTGTTTTATTCATGATAATATGTTTTTAGTACCACATTGTACTGTGAATTCATTTTGGATTTCTTTTTCATAAGAGCTATAAAACTCTGGGTCAAAATTGGCTTTTTTAAGATGTTCCATCACAAAATCTACCGTTTGTTTTTGGGTTAAAACAGTATCAAAAAATTCGTGTCGCATTCTGATACCAAATGTATTTATACCAATAAAAGTCCTTGTAGTAGTGTCAAATGCAATTCTGATGGCTTTTTTACCTTTTTTGTGTTCCCAATAAAAATGAGTTTCATTTTCTTTTGGACTTGCCCAAACCCAACCGTAAGTTTGGTATTCGATATCCAAAAATTTAGCCGAGTTAAACCAATGTCCTGGTTTGTATTCTGTAGGGGTACCAGTTAATGTTTGTGCCAAAGTTTCGCCCATCATTCTTCCGGTATACCAAACGGCTTCAATAGGTCTTCGTAAATCAATGCCTTCATGTTGTTCGGCACAATCACCAATAGCATAAATATCTTTGCAATTCGTTTCTAAAAACCGATTCACTTTAACACCTCGTCCCAGTTCAATTCCTGAATCTTTGAGGAAATCAACATTTGGAGAAACTCCTGCAGTCAATCCTACTATTTGGCATTCGATAGTTTCACCTTTATCGGTAATAATCGCTTTGGCATGCCCGTTTTCGTCAGGGATTATTTCTTTTAAACCCGTTTCTAATCGTAAATCGATATGGTGTTCTAGGATATGACGATTAATCATTTGGCTTTCTCCAAAAGGCAGAACAGCATCCCAAAAACTCTTTTCACGCACCAGAAACGTCACAGGGATTTTACGCGAATGCAACATTTCGGCCAATTCAATTCCAATTAAACCACCGCCTACGATTACCGCTCTTTTAGTTGTGGGCGCCCATTGTTCTAGAAGTTCTAAATCTTGCTTGGAATATAAACCTGTAACTCCTTTTAAGTCTTGACCTGGCCAGCCAAATTTATTGGATTTTGAACCTGTTGCTAAAACTAGTTTGTCAAAATTAAAAACGATATTTCCATCTAAAAGCAACGATTTTTCTTTTGGAAAAACTTGGGTTACTTTTTTATGGAGAAGATTAATATTATTTTTTTTCCAAAAATCATTTTCATATGGCTGTGTATGTTCAAACTTCATGTGTCCCATGAAAACATACATTAAAGCAGTTCTTGAAAAGAAGAATTCTGTTTCAGATGAAATGATAGTAATTTTAGAATTTGATTTCTTCCGGATGTGTCTTGCCAATGTGACTCCTGAAATTCCGTTACCAATGATGACAATATGTTCCATAAATTGTTTTATTGTGTGAATAGTTTTTTTGAAATCGGTTTTAAATAGTTTTAAAACCAGAAGCGGGAGTAAATGTGTTTTCCTTTACACTAATGAATTTAATATTAGACAGGGTTGCGTTTCCTATTTCTTTTGTTAATCCTTTGCCAGAAACCCATTCCCAAAAGGACCATTTAGTAGCAATAGCAATACCATTAATTTCTGTATAATTGGTATACTTTATTGCATGCGGGTTTTTTTCAGCTTTTTCTTTGTTACCCATAGCGGTTACGATATAAGCTGCTTTTTCTATTAAATTTGTTTTTTTATTGGTGTAAACTATATACCAATCATCAGGTGCATCTCCTGTCCCAGCTTCAAATGTCAAACGTTGGCTGTCAAAATCTTCGTGGTCAGCTTCAGTATTGTTGTATTTTTCCCAAATAGTGCCACCATCATTCATTTTATAAGGAAATAAAAAGAAATATGACCAAGTATAGGCGTCAAAGCGTACTGATTTTTCAGAAGGTACATCAGGGGAATAAAATACTTTGTCATGGTCCGTAATAATTTTTGAACCGTTTTTAAATTCAATTATACCTTTGCTAGAATTGGTTAAAAGTGTAATGGTAGCATTCAAGCGTTCTTTGCTCCCAAAGAACAATTGAATGTCAAATTGTATTGCTTCTTTTGCGCTAAAAGCTTCCTTGTGATGTGCTTTTTCTGTTTTCTCAACGAATGTTAATTCTTTTTTTTTCGCACATTGTTTAGAAGATTTACAACTCGCTAGTGAAAGAGTTGCTAAAAAAAGTATTACTGCCGTTTTTATCAATGGATTCATATGTTTTAATTTAAATGATGTTCCTATTATAATATTCCTGTAAGCTGTTTATGGAATGTCCCAACTTTTTTTTGAGATGTATCACTCCAAAATGATATTGTAATTTCCAAACCCCATTTTGTTTGTATTTCCGTGCTGAGGTAATCATATATTGCGGAATAACAACAAATTGATTTATGGCGTAAAGCCGTTCTATTATTTCGTTGTCTTCATAAATAGTGTATTCTTCGTTAAAACAACCGATGTCGTTAAACAGATTTTTGGTTATAAATAATGATTGATCACCCCCTCGACAACTTTTATGATTAAAACGTGTAAACCATTGAGAAATTAATAAAAGAGGGTGTTTGAGATCAAATTTCATTCTGAAACAACCTGCCTGAATCCCTTTGTTGATTTGTTTTTCAATGAATAAGTCAAAATGCTCAGGAGGAAAACTGTCACAGTGTAAAAAGTACAAAATGTTTCCTGTTGCTATTTTAGCACCATTATTCATTTGCTTGGCTCTCCCTTTTTCAGAACGAATACATTTAATGTTCTCCAATGAATTTATTTGTTTTAAGGCACCATCGCATTTACCACCGTCAACGATAATAATCTCAAATGGAATTTTTTTCGAAATCACCTTCTTAAGATACAATAAAACTGACCGAATACTCTCGGACTCATTGTAAATAGGAATGATAATCGAAATTTTATTCATTCAAATTCCAGTTGTAGTTTTTAAAGGTTGTTTTGGCTTTGGAATCTATTTTTGTACTACTGTATTGATTTAAAAAATCAATCAAAGAACCTTTGGTTTTAAAATCACCACCAAACCAATTAAAAATTTCTGAAATTTCAATTTTAGATTTTGTAATGGTGTTTTTAGTTTTGTCATTAATGAAATTTTTTGATACTTCAGCCAGTTGTTTACTCAATTCAGCTTCTGTGTAGGCTTCATTTAATAAGTTCGGACAAGAAAAAGAAGCACAGTTGATAGCGAAGTGAATGCGTGGTTCGCCCATTTTTCTAAGGATTTCATGTTCGATTTGTTCTAAACTGTATTTTTGACCACCCAAAGTAATAAATTTTTTACCCCATGGGTTGCTAATTTCTTTAATACTTTTTACAGGGTAATTGTCAATGATTAATTTTACAGTAAAAGCATTGTATGTGTTAATCCAATACGCTAAAGTTGCGTTTCGGCTCCATGATTTTGAAGGAACGTTGGCTTCTAAAATGTCTAAATACCCTTCTAGTGCCGCTTTGTCTTTAAGAAATCCTTTGTAATTCACATTTCCATTAGACGAAACATGTTTTTTTAATAAGGTATCCCATTTTGAGTGGTCTACTGTTTTAATTGACTGAAATGAATTCGTTTTAGTACTATTGTCAGCGGTATTTATTATTGTGTTACTTGTAACAAATAATGGTGTAAGTAATAAGATAAAAAATATTTTTTTCATTTTTTTTCATTTTTAATGTTCACTAAACAGTCGGTTAGGGTTGCGGTTACTGACAATTTTTTTTATTTTTTTAACGGATACAATTCTTGTTCAATAAAATCTTCAGGAAATTCGCTGTCGTTTTTAAATCCTAGTTCAATGTTTTTACCGTCCGAAGGAATGTAATTAGTTTTAAAAAGATAGTCCCATAGACTCAAAGAAATACCAAAATTAATACCGTATTTATTGGGGATTTTTTTGCTGTGATGCCAAATGTGCATTTTAGGATTGTTGAGGATGTATTTAAAAATGCCGTAATCCCAACCAATGTTAGCGTGATTCAAATGGCCGATAGCAATACTGATAAAATGAATTATAAAAACATCTTGTAAATTGACACCTCCAATGAGGATGATAGGTAAATATAAAATTGATTTATAAACAATGGGTTCCATCCAATTGTATCGAAAATGAGCCGCAAACCCCATTTCTTTAACGCTATGATGTGTTTGATGGATTTTCCATAAAAACGGAATGGTATGTAGCAGTCGATGTACATTCCACTGGATGAAATCGCTGATGAGGAAGAATAGGAGCAGAGACCAACCACGAGGTAATTTGGAAATCGAAAACAGCTGAATAGAAGTTAATTCGAGTCCAAATAGTCCTAAGAAATCGTTGATGAGTTGCTCGGTCACATTGGATAAAGCAATTAAAAGAATGAGGTTGAGTAAGAAAAAGTTAAAAAACAAATAGAACAAATCCAGCCAAAAATCTTTTCGCAATACCTTTTGATTTTTTCGCCAAGGAAATAGTAATTCTAATATCCAAACGCCTAATGAAATAGCGATTAATCCATAGAAATAGTTGTCCCAATTTGGGAACAAAATTTCGTTTTTTAAATATGTAAAATAGCCTTGGTAGGAATTGATTATGATGTCAATGTATTTTTTCATTATTTCAAAATGTAATTGCTTTTTTCTAAATCTTCAAAGGTGTCGATGTCATTCAAAGTGGGTAATAAATGTATTTTGTTTTTCGCTAGGTCTTTTAAAGTACGATCTAAAACTGAGGAAGTTCCCCATTGCTTATTTTGAAAAATAAGTTCGTTTATTTGATTTAAACCTAATAAATAATAGCCACCATCTTCTGCAGGTCCAATAACCACATCACTTGTGTTTAATTGAGTAAAAGCATTTTCAATGATTGCTGTTTTGAGGTCGAATAAATCACTACCGATGATGATGCATTTTTGGTATCCTAAATTAAAAAGAGATTCAAAAGCCACTAACATTTTCTTGCCTAAATCACCTTGGCTTTGTACTTTTTTATAGTAAAATTTTGGATTCCAAATATCATTTTCTATGATGGCTGTATCATAAAAAACGTATTTGTCACAATCCAAATCTTGGGTTTGCTCCATCGTGTGTTGTAACAAATCTTGGTACACCTGCAAGGCTTTTTCATTGCCGATGGTTTTTGCTAATCGGGTTTTTACTTTTCCTAATTCAGGATTACGGGTAAAAATGAGAAGTGCCTTAGTTTTCATATACTTTGATTCCTTTTTTGAGGTACACACTCCATTGTTTGCTAAAAGCATGAATACTGTCGGTTGCTATGTTTTTTTGGTTGACGACTTTTCCACCTTTATTTTTGTACTCAAAAATCCCGCCATATAAATTGTAAATATTCGTGTAACCTGATTTTTTGAGTTTTTCACCAATTTTTTCACTACGTACACCAATAGAACAATAGACTACAATGGGAGTGTTTTTATTTTTAATTATCGTATTTACTTTTTTTATATCAAAATAATTGTAGCCAACTGAAATGGCTTTTGGAAGATGGCTAACAATATATTCTTTGGGTTCACGAGTATCAAGTATAACATAATTGGAGTTGTCCAATTCATTTACTTTAATGTATGAAACTGTTTTTTTATTAAGTTTTTCTAGCACCTCAGGAATTGAATTTTGAGCTGTAGCAACAAAATTAATAAGTAGTATAAAGACCAAATTGCGCATCGTGGTTTTTGTATAAAGATATTTAAATTTAAAGACGTTTTAAAAAAAAATCCTGACAGAATAAGGTTGTTGGCGTCTAGTAAATGATATTTTATAATTCATAACTACTTTTATTGAACAGTTTAATGATTAGGGATTGTCTGTTTATTTTTTCTTGTACTTGTAATTTGTATAACATTTTTAATATATAGGTCAAATCATTGATTAGTTTACCTAATTTTAGTGTCTTAGACGGAATATGTTTTTTAATAAATAAAAG
>JAHEBK010000421.1 GCA_024642295.1 Flavobacterium sp.
AACATGGCAGGATGGCGCGTTGGAATGGTACTAGGAAATGCGGAATGTATTGATGCTGTTTTGAAAGTAAAAAGCAATATGGATAGTGGCATGTTCTTCGGGATTCAAAAAGGAGCGATTGAAGCACTGAAAAGTGACAAGTCTTGGTTTGATTCGATGAATGTTGTTTATAAGAAACGAAGAGTTTTGATGGAACAATTGGCTGAAAAGTTGGATTGTAAAGTATATAAGGAAGGTGTTGGTTTATTTGTTTGGGCCAAATTGCCAGAAGGAATCACATCGTCTGAGGCTTTTATCGATAAAATATTACACGAAAAATCAATTTTTATCACTCCTGGAACTATTTTCGGAAGCAATGGAGAAGGGTATATTCGATTTGCTTTGTGCGTGAAAGAAGAAGTAATTCAAGAAGCGATTAGTAGATTTTAGTAGAGACGCAATTAATTGCGTCTAACTAATAGAATAAAATTTATTGCAATAAAAGTAGTTGTAAAACGAAATGCCCTAGCCCCGATAGTAGTGTAAATCCTTTTACTTTTTTCTTTAAAAAGTAAAAGATTGAAACGGATAGCGGGATTAGCTACAAATAAAAACAGAAATGAAAATATACGTAGTAGGAATAGGATTGATTGGGGGTTCGATGGTATTGGACTTTAAAACGCTATACCCAGAAGCTACGGTTTATGGAGTGGATAGTAACGAAAATCATCTAAAAGAGGCTTTAGAAATAGGAGTTGTGGATAAAACAGCGACTTTGGAAGCTATAGTTGATGCGGATATCGTGGTTGTATCGGTTCCTGTGGATGTTTGTTTGACGTTGCTGCCAAAAATTTTGGATTTAGTGGGAGAACAAACAATCGTTTTTGACGTAGGTTCGACTAAAAATCCAATTTGTGAAGCAGTGGCGAATCATCCTAAAAGACGCAATTTTATTGCAGCACATCCTATTGCGGGAACGGAGTTTTCAGGACCATCGGCGGCAATTAAAGGGTTGTTTCAAGGGAAAACGAATATCATTTGTGAGGTAGAGAAAACGACCTTCAAATTACAAGAAAAAGCCTTAGAAATGTTTAAGGCAATTGGGATGCGCATTCGTTATATGGATCCGAAATCGCATGATAAGCATATTGCGTATGTGTCGCATTTGTCGCATATTAGTTCGTTTATGCTTGGTAAAACGGTGATTGAAAAGGAGAAGCACGAACAAGATATTTTTGATATGGCAGGTTCTGGTTTTGAAAGTACAGTGCGATTGGCTAAAAGTTCCCCAGCCATGTGGACACCAATTTTTAAACAAAATAAAGAGCAAGTAATTGAAACGTTGGAGGAATATATTTCGAATCTGACTCAGTTTAAAGAATTGTTGGTTAACGAAGATTTTCAGGCAATTTATCAAGAAATGCAAAGTGTCAATAAAATCAAAGATATCCTTAATGGATTGAAAAAGTAAAGCTTAATGGCTAGATAATAGTAGAATAAATAAAATAATCAAATAAATAATAATACTTTTGCGTTCCTTTTCGTCGAATTTGGGATGTGAAGGAGAACTAAAAATTAGAAAAATGGAGAATAGCAAAGAAATGAGAAATTGGTTAGAAGCATTCAAATTGGATCACCCGTTTGTAATTGCAGGACCATGTAGTGCTGAAACTGAAGAGCAAGTATTGAAAATTGCACATGAATTGAAAGATTCAGATGTAAGTGTATTTAGAGCCGGTATTTGGAAACCAAGAACGCGTCCAGGAGGATTTGAAGGTGTTGGAGAAATTGGATTAAAATGGTTGCAAAAAGCTAAGGCTGAAACAGGATTGTTGATGGGTACTGAGGTTGCTACAGCAGCACACTGTAAATTGGCTTTGGAGAATGATATCGATGTATTATGGGTTGGAGCTCGTACAACAGCAAACCCGTTTGCGGTTCAAGAAATTGCTGATACCTTAAAAGGAACTGATAAAATTGTTTTGATCAAAAACCCAGTAAATCCAGATATGGCTTTATGGTTAGGTGGA
>JAHEBK010000082.1 GCA_024642295.1 Flavobacterium sp.
AATTTCGTTTATTTTTAAAGGTTTGGATGCGCGATTTGCTGGAGAACTTTCGGTTTTCCAAGCTACTTTTTCTTGTTTTTGAATAATTTCTTCAGCGATGGTATTCCATTCTTTGCAGGAATTACATTGTCCTTGCCATTTGGCAAATTGTGCTCCACAGTTTTGACAGAAAAACGTTGTTTTTACTTTTGACATTATTTTTTTGAGGTTAAGCTTTTCATTTCGTCATATTTTGCAAACATCATGTCTTTGTTTAAGTCGCCAATGGCTTCTAATTGTGAGGCTCTTTGGTATCTTTGAGCGGCTCTTTTAGGGTCTCCCATTTTTTCGTACATCAATCCCAATTGGTAATCGGATAACATGGTTTTAGGATAGTTTTTGTCAGCGATTTCAGCTAATTTATCAAATTCTCCGTATGCTTTGTTTTTTAGAATTGCGGCTTCAATTGCTTTAAAATCATTGAGTCGAACAGGGATTTTTAAGCCCAATTTATTTGAAATGGCATCGTATTTTTTTATTAGATAATCGGTCTGTCCGCTTGGTAGTACAACAATTTTTTCTGAAAATTCAATTAATGAAATAGGTTTGTAACATTCAAAAATATGGTAAAGTGCCTTGGGAATGGAGTATAAAACCATTGAATAGTGAGTTGCATTTTCAATTACATCATATTTGTAAAAAACATTTTCATTTGGAATTAATTTGATGTTTTCGTCTAATGTTTTTGTTGATTCTTTTATTGTATTGGTGTCGGTATCAGCAATTGACTGATAATAAAAAACAGGTTTTTTGGTTTCAGATAATTTTCTGGAAATTCTTGTTTCCATTTCAGGCGCTAAATTTGGACTAAGCGAAATATAGGCATTAAAAAGAGAAGTGTCTTTGTAGAGAAAAAAGTTTATAAAGCCTGCTGTTAAATCATATCCTGCAATGATTTTAAATGAGGATGTTCGGTATTTTTTTTCAATAGTTGGTAATAAATCATTGGATATAAATTCATAAAAAAGAGAAGCGTTTTTTGTAGGTAATCCGTCATTGGAGTTGTAGCTACAATCCGTTGTTCGTTCGTTATTCTGACTAATACCTACAACGATAACTTCAGGAAAATCATCCCAATGGGCACCGTAATTTAGTGCGCCATTAAAAGCATCAAATAAATAATCTCCATCTAATAAAATAAGGATTGGGTACCTTTTTGTTAGGTTTTTATCGTAAGAAGCAGGTAAACTGATGGTGATTTCTCTTGATTTACTTAAACTATTAGAAAAAAAAGTTTCTGTAGTTTTTTGTGAAAACACGGAAAAAGAAAGGAATAGAAAAAGAATTAATTTTTTCATTTTTTGCGACTTTTTTAAGCAATTAACAGTTAGCTATAATTAAGTAGCAATATAATACTTATTTTAGAAAGTGTGAATGTAGGTTGATTAAGGGAATAAGGTTTTTTAATCATTAAAGTTTTTATCAATTGAGATTAAAAAAATTAGTGACTAAAAAATGATCTGCTTTTAGAAACGATTATGTTAACGAATTGTCATTTTCATTTGGGAAAATAATCCACGGTTTGAAGGTTTTGGCTTCTTCAAAATCTATTGTGGCATAGGAAATAATAATAATAATATCGTCTTTTTGAACTTTTCGAGCTGCTGGCCCATTAAGGGTTATTTCTCCTGAATTTCTTTCTCCTTTGATGGCGTAGGTGTCAAAACGTTCACCATTATTAATGTTAACAATGGCTACTTTCTCTCCCTCAATAATGTTTGAGGCTTCTAGCAGTGTTTCATCGATGGTAATACTGCCAATATAATTTAAATCGGCACCAGTAACTTTTACTCGATGGATTTTTGATTTTAATACTTGAATTTGCATGGCACAAAAGTAAATTATTTTAGTGATATGGTATCAATCAATCGGATATTATTAACAAATACGGCTATAAATGCGCGATATTTTTTATTTTTTGATTTCTTAATACACGGCAACAAAGTATCTTCTTCGGCTATTTGAAAGTATTCTAATTCAAAGTTTGGGTTTTTATCAAAAACTGTTTTTACCCATTGCGTTACTTCTTCAGCATTTTTGGTTTGAAAGAGGATTTTGGCATTATTTATTGTTTTGAAAATAATACTGGCTTCTTTTCTTTGTTCTGAAGATAACCTTTCGTTTCTAGAGCTCATTGCTAATCCATTTTCTTCCCGATGAATGGGACATCCAATAATGTTAACTGGTAGGTTGCTTTTTTGAGTCATTTTCTTGACAATTTGTAATTGCTGGAAATCTTTTTCACCAAAATAAGCATTGGTGGGTGTTACAATTTCGAATAAGCGTTTAACAATAGTGCCAACTCCGTCAAAATGGCCAGGTCTAAATTTTCCTTCCATCTGATTTTCTAATCCTTCAAAATCAAAAGTTTCCGATTGAATGTTGCCTTCGTAAATATCTTCAACAGAGGGAGCGTATACAATAATATCGGAGTCCAAAGATTCAATTTTTTTAGTGTCTGCTTCGAGTGTTCTAGGGTATTTTGAAAGGTCTTCAGGATTATTGAATTGTGTAGGATTTACAAAAATACTGACAACTGTTATTTGATTATTATCTAATGATTGTTGCATCAAAGAAAGGTGCCCCTGATGTAATGCGCCCATTGTGGGAACAAAGCCAATGGTTAAATTTTCATTTTCAATAGACTTTAAATAAGTCCTCAAAGCTGCTTTTCCGTAGAAAATAGGCATGGCTGTTTTATTAAAATTAAGTGCAAACATAATATTTTAGTTAATAACTGCATAAATTTTTGTAATTTTGCGTGGTTTTTATTGCCAATAAATAAAGCAAATTACAATATGAAAGACAAGAGGATATTATATGTATCATCTGAAGTGGTGCCTTATCTTGCTGAAAATGAAGTTTCTTTGATGTCTTACGATGTTCCGAAGATGGTAAATGATCAAGGAGGGCAAATCAGGATTTTTATGCCGAGATACGGAAATATAAATGAGAGAAGACATCAATTACATGAAGTAATTAGACTTTCTGGTATGAATCTGGTGGTGAATGATTTAGATATGCCATTGATTATTAAAGTGGCTTCAATTCCAAAAGAAAGAATTCAGGTTTATTTTATCGATAACGATGAGTATTTTAAAAGAAAAGCAACTTTTGCTGACGAAGAAGGAGTTTTGTATCCAGACAATGATGAACGTGCTATTTTCTTTGCTAAAGGAGTTGTGGAAACTGTTAAGAAGTTAAATTGGGTTCCTGATATTATTCATGTGCATGGTTGGATGGCAGCAATGTTGCCAATTTACATGAAGCATTTTTACAAAAATGAAGCCTTATTTTCAGATACTAAAATAGTTACTTCAGTATATGGACAATCATTTGAAGGAACATTAGATGCAGAAATGATTAATAAAGTTCAGCTTGATGGAGTTCCAGCCGATTCTGTTTCGGATTTAGCTAGCCCTGATTATGAAAACATTATAAAAGCAACAGTTAAACATTCAGATGGGGTGATTATTGCCTCGGATAGTCTTTCATCAAGTTTAACAAAATTTATAGAATCTTCAGGTAAACCTTTTTTACCTTTCGTGCCTAAAGATACGTTTGCGGAAGCATATAGTAATTTTTACAATAATGAAATTCTATAATTAAACTTTTATATTAAATATGTACAATAATTCTTTTTTCAAGAAAGTTCTTTTCATTTGTAGTGTTTTTTTAGTGTGTTCTTGTGATAAAGATTATAATTCCATTGGAGATAGTTTGGTAGGAGGAAATCATTTTATTTTTGATAATTATACTTCAGAAGTAGTGGTTTATAACCAAAACATAACAGCTGTACAGTCTAATAATCAAGCGGTGAATCCTCTAGGGATATATGAAGACCCAAATTTTGGTACTACAACAGCTAATTTTGTTACACAGTTATCATTAGCAGCAACTAAAACCTCTTTTGTGAATGCAGCTACAGTTGCAGTTGACAGTGTTGTTCTTTCAATTCCTTATTTTGTAGATGCTACACAAACTAAAGCTAAAGATACAGGTGGTTTCAATTATGTGTTGGATTCTATATATGGAAGTGAGACCGGTAAATTAAAATTAAGTGTTTTTCGTTCAGATTTTTATTTAAGAAATTTAGATCCAATTGGGGGTTTTGTAAATGCTCAGAAATATTATACAGATCAAAATTCTGTTTTTAATAGTTTTAAAATTGGAGCAAAGTTAAATGATGCATCTGTTGTAGGACAAAATGATGAGTTCTATTTCAACAAAGCGCAACAAGTCAATACAATAATTACTGATGGTGTTACTTCAACTAGTTATACCGCTCCAGCAATGGTTTTAAATCTTAATAAAAATTATTTTAAAACCGAGATACTTGATGCTGTGACTTCTGGGAAATTGGCTTCAAATGATGTTTTTAGAGATTATTTTAAGGGTTTGTACTTTCAAGTAGAAAAATCGGGGGCTAATGCAAGCGCACTCTCGATGATGAATTTTGCAGGAGGAACTGTAACTATTTACTACAAAGATGATATTTCTACTACAGACACTACGAGAAAGCAAAATACAATTGTTCTTAACATGACTGGTAATACTGTTAGTTTATTAGAACAAACTAATTTAAAGGCAGCTTACACTACCGCAATTGGAGCTGCAAACAAGAATGAAGGCGACCCTAAGTTATATGTAAAAGGTGGTGAAGGCTCAATGGCTGTTGTTAAACTTTTTAATAATGGAGAATTAGAGACGTTAAAAAGTAGAGGATGGTTAGTGAATGAAGCTAATTTGGTTTTTCATGTGGATAAAGATAGTTACGCAGGGAATGATATGCCACAACGTCTGTATCTTTATGATTTTACTAATAAAAGACCAATTTTGGATTATTTGGATTCATCAACTGGTGCAACACCTAAGAAAGGTAAAATTACTTATGGTGGTATTTTAACTAAGGATATTTCAGGGGATTATTATTATAAATTTAGAATTACGAATCATGTTCGTAATTTGATTCAAAAAGATTCCATCAACAGAGAATTAGGCTTAGTGGTTACAGAGAATATTAACAATGTTGCTAATGCTAGATTGAAATCCGAAACGACTGAGTTTTCTCGTGTTCCTCAAGCATCTGTGATGAATCCGCTAGGTATTATTTTATTTGGAAATAACATTCCTTTTGGAGATCCAAATTATGATAAGCGCTTGAAATTAGAAATTTATTATACTAAACCAAATTAATCTAGATATATGTGTGGAATTGTAGGATATATAGGTCATAGAGAGGCGTACCCAATTGTAATAAAAGGGTTAAAACGTTTAGAATATAGAGGATACGATAGTGCAGGGGTGATGACATTCGATGGAGAATCTATTTCTGTTTGTAAAACCAAAGGAAAAGTAGCTGATCTTGAAGCTAAAGCTGATGCTGAAAGTAATAGTAATGGCTCTATAGGTATGGGACATACACGTTGGGCAACTCACGGTGTGCCTAATGATGTGAATTCGCATCCACATGTTTCTAATTCAGGTAACTTAGTTATTATTCATAACGGTATTATTGAAAATTATGCTCCATTAAAAGAAGAGTTAATTAATAGAGGTTATGCTTTTAAATCAGATACAGATACTGAAGTCTTGGTAAATCTTATTGAAGAAATTCAAAAGAATGAAAATTTAAAGATAGGTAAGGCTGTTCAAGTTGCACTTAATCAAGTAGTAGGTGCTTATGCGATTGCTGTATTTGATAAAACCAGACCTTCAGAAATTGTTGTGGCTCGTTTAGGTAGTCCATTGGCTATTGGTGTAGGTGAAGGGGAATATTTTATTGCTTCAGACGCTTCTCCTTTTATTGAATATACCTCGAATGCGGTATATTTAGAGGATGGAGAAATTGCAATTATTAGAAAAGACCAACCTTTAAAGGTTAAAAAAATACATGATGATTCTTCGGTAGATCCTTATATTCAACAGTTACAAATGAATTTGGAACAAATTGAAAAGGGGGGCTATGATCATTTTATGATGAAAGAAATCTTTGAGCAACCAAATGTAATTAAAGATACCTATAGAGGAAGATTACATGCTGATAAAGGATTGATTCAAATGGCAGGGATTGAGGATAACCTTGAGAAATTCCTAAATGCTAAGCGTATCATTATCATTGCATGTGGTACTTCATGGCATGCTGGTTTAGTTGCAGAGTATATTTTTGAAGAATTTGCCCGAATATCTGTTGAGGTAGAGTATGCATCAGAGTTTAGATATCGTAATCCAATCATTAATAAGGATGATGTTGTTATTGCAATTTCACAATCAGGGGAAACGGCTGATACCATGGCTGCAATTAAGTTGGCAAAAGAAGCTGGTGCGTTTGTTTTTGGAGTTTGTAACGTAGTAGGGTCTTCCATTTCTAGAGAAACTCATGCAGGAGCTTATACTCATGCTGGTCCTGAGATTGGTGTGGCTTCAACAAAAGCGTTTACCACTCAGATTACTGTTTTGACAATGATTGCACTTCGTTTAGCAAAAGCTAAAGGAACGTTGTCTCATTCTGATTTTCATCGTTATTTGTTAGAATTAGAGCTAATCCCTGAAAAGGTTAAAGAAGCTCTAGAAACGAATGAAATAGCAAAAGAAATTGCTGCTACTTTTAAAGAAGTTTCTAATTGTTTGTATTTAGGTAGAGGTTACAATTTTCCAGTGGCACTAGAAGGTGCATTAAAATTAAAAGAAATTTCATACATACATGCTGAAGGTTATCCTGCAGCTGAAATGAAGCACGGTCCTATTGCTTTAATTGATGAGAATATGCCAGTTATTGTAGTGGCTCCTATTCAAGGACATTACGATAAAATTGTAAGTAATATTCAGGAAATTAAGTCAAGAAGCGGAAGGATAATTGCCGTTGTTACTAAAGGTGATACTGAGGTTAGAAAATTAGCAGATTTTGTTATTGAAATCCCTGAAACTTCTGATGCATTATCTCCTTTGATTACAACGATTCCGTTGCAATTATTGTCTTATCATATTGCTGTTTTAAGGGAATGTAATGTAGATCAGCCTCGTAACTTAGCAAAATCGGTTACGGTTGAATAAGTTTGTATTACCTACTTATGATCAAAAAACGAGATTTTTCTCGTTTTTTTTATGCCTTTTTTGAGCTGTTTATTTTTATTATAAATGTATTTTTTCCCCTCTTTTTATATGCGCGCATAGTATATTTTCTA
>JAHEBK010000422.1 GCA_024642295.1 Flavobacterium sp.
AGAATTTGAAATATCCCGACGTTTCGGGACAGATCCAAGGGTAACAATTCAAAACCTAATTTGATATAACCCTATAAACGCTCTTTAAACATTTTGAAAATGAAAAGATATTTTAAAAAAATCAAACGCTTTTTCTCTTGTACTCTTTGGAAAATTATTTTACGATGAAATAAAATTTAAAAAATAATTCGATTTGGATGGTAACAATTCAAATAGCAAGTTGATATCATCATGTAAACGCTCTTTAAAACCTTTTGAAAAATAATTTTAAAAAAAATAAAAAAGAGGGGTAACAATTTGAAATAGCAAAGTATCTAATTAAAACAAACAATAGCATATAAAATAATTTAAAGTAAAGGGTAACATTATCAAACCCGAATTGATATAACTAAAAAAACAACAAATAATAATTTTAAAAATTAGAAATCATGAACACAAATCTTAAAAACATCGGACTTTTATTCTTAGCTGCCTTTTCATTCATTAGTTGTGATAACAATGACAACCCAATTCCTGCTGCAACACCAGCACAATTCGCTGCCGTTAGAGAAGCCGCCCTAGATGCTCAAACTCAAAATTTTACAGCAACTGCAGGAGCAGGGGTTATTACACTCACCTCCGCTAAAGGAGTAACCATTTCACTTAACGGAAATTGTTTGACCAAAAACGGAAATCCTGTAACAGGTGCCATAGACATCGAATTTGTGGAACTTTTTGACAAAGGAACCATGTTAGTAACAAATAAACCGACCATGGGAACCATGCCAAACGGTGATCGAGCTTTACTAATCTCAGGAGGTGAATTCTTTATAAATGCTTCTCAAGGCGGAGTTGATTTGGTTACAACTTGTAACATCAATTTAAAGGTGCCTGCTACTTTAACGGATGATCCAATTGATAATGCCATGATTTTATGGAACGGAATTATTGATGACAATGGAAATCTAGCATGGGAAGATGCTCGTGATACAGCAGGTGCTAACGGTGGAAAAGGAGGAGTAGAAGCAGGACAAAACAGCTACTATGTGTCTTTTGGAAACTTTGGATGGACCAATGTCGATAAATTCTACAGCGATCCAAGACCTAGAACAACTATCCTTGCCGCAGCGCCAGCAGGTTATGACAACACCAACAGTGCAATTTACCTATCGTATGATGGCGAAGGAACAAACGCTTTGGCAAAACTAGATACCTTTACAAATGCTGGTTTATTCAGTGAGCACTACGGTCAAATTCCAATAGGTTTAGCTTGTCACGTGATTTTTGCAACGGAGGACAACGGACAATGGAGATACGCTATCAAAGCAGTAACTGTCCAAGCCAATGATGTTTATACCTTCACAATGGGTGAAACAACAGTAGGGTCTGAAGCGCAACTCGTAGCCGCAATCAATGCGATACAATAAATACACATAATCGATTTTAAAGAAAAAGTGGTGATTTGCTCACCGCTTTTTTTTACTTTTAAAAAAAATTAACAGCTACTTTGATGGTTTTCAGGAGCTATTCCTACTCCCGATTCTTCGGGACGCTGTATCTTTTATCCTGAACTTGTTTCAGGATCCTGAAACAAGTTCAGGATAAAAGGATGCCGCTTCCATCAGGGCTAAAAAACGTCTTAGGTCATGAAACAACTAGTTGCTTGTCTCTTACTACTTCTTCCTTTTTTTACGTTTTCACAAACGAAAGTCAAAGACACGGTTACCCGTCGGGCTATTATTGGCTATCTGCAAAACGGAAACCAAGTCAATTTCAAACCCGAAACACCGCCTTTGATTCCCATTGCTGGTGCGCCAAAACCTTCTTATTCTTATTTATGGGAAATGGGCGATGGTACCTACAGCAAAGAAGCCGAGCCCAAACATACCTACAAAAATAAAGGAACTTACAACGCCAGATTAGCCGTAACCAACAATTACGACAACGGAAAACCACCTGCCACCCGACCTAAAAAAGTCGTGGTCAATGATATCACTACACCAGCCAATAACAACATCGCTTCC
>JAHEBK010000423.1 GCA_024642295.1 Flavobacterium sp.
ATTACCACTACTGTAATACTGTTTTGTTGCGTCATTTAACACTCCATTTTTATATTTGAAATCGATTTTTTTCGTCCCCGTTTCATAGTAGAAAATGGAGCTGACTAGCATTTTTTTATATTCGTGAGTTTCAATTGCTAGCTGACCGTTTTTGTAATATAACTTGATAACATTCTGTTTTGTTTTACTATCAAGTTCCATTTCAATTTTTTTCTCTCCTGTGTCATATTTTATGTCTATGTGTAAAATATCATCTTTTGTATAGGAGTTAGTAAGAAGTGCTAGCTGTTTGCTTATGGAATCTTTTACTTTAGAAGATCTTAAATAGAATTTTTTATCTAAATCAATTTTAGCATTTAATAGTTCTCCCTTTGCAAAATAGGAAGACTCCTCTTTGTCATCTTCTTCTTCAATTTTATCATTTGTTTCTATATTTTCGGGTAGTTCTTGGGATTGTATGGAACAAATGGATAGAAATATAAGACTGGACAGGAATAATTTTTTCATAATAAGGACAGAAATAATTAAAGGTAAATGATTTTATGAATATTCGTACTAAAGTATTCTTTTTTTCTTTTTGTAAGAAATATTTTTTCAAATTAATAAATCGGTATAGTTTCATTTTTTTGAAGTATTCCAAAGCAGTAAAAAAGATAGAGGATAAGTAGCACTAAGAATTTTTTATGATGAACAACACATTTAGTTTTTGAAAGAACTACTCATTTTATTTTTAAATTTCAATGGTTAATCATTTTAGCGATAACTACGAACGATTTGTTCCTCGTTTACTTCATATTTGGGTAGCGTTTTACTATTGTCTTTCAATGTAATGGTGTCAAAGGGATTACAGCTATGTAATTCATTTTTGTTAGTGTAATTTCTCCTTCAAGTATTTTGCTGTTACTGATTTTTTGCTTTTTATAATTTCTTCTGGTGTGCCTTCTGCTAGGAGTTGGCCACCGTTTTCACCACCTTCGGGACCTAAATCAATGATATAATCGGCGCATTTTATCAAATCGAGGTTGTGTTCAATCACCAAAATAGAATGTCCTTTGTCAATTAATGCATCAAAGGATGCCATTAGTTTTTTGATGTCGTGGAAATGAAGACCAGTTGTAGGTTCGTCAAAAACAAATAAGGCTTTGTCTTTGGTTGCGCCTTTGACTAGGAAAGATGCTAGCTTGATACGTTGTGCCTCACCACCAGAAAGAGTAGAGGAGGATTGCCCTAATTGCACATATCCTAATCCAACGTCTTGAAGTGGTTTTAGTTTTTGAGTGATTTTAGCTTGTTTGTTTTTCTCGAAAAAAGCGACGGCATCATCAATAGTCAATGTTAGGATATCGTGTATGTTTTTTTCTTCGAATTTAACTTCGAGAATCTCTTTTTTGAAGCGTTTACCACCGCAGGTTTCACAAGGCAATTGTACATCGGCCATGAAGACCATTTCGACATTGATGGAACCTTCACCGCTACAGGTTTCGCAGCGACCCGCATCAACGTTAAAGGAGAAGTGTTTGGGTAAATACCCGCGTATTTTGGATAGTTTTTCTTTGGCAAACAAATCCCGAATATCATCATACGCTTTGATATAGGTTACAGGATTCGAACGAGAACTACGCCCAATAGGATTTTGATCGACGTATTCGATATGCTTTATATGGGAGAAAGAACCCGATATTTCAGTAAACTGACCGGCTTTTTCACCTGCGTTGTCTAGCTTTTTTTGCATGGCAGGAAAAAGTATTTTCTTCACCAAAGTACTTTTTCCACTTCCCGAAACCCCTGTAATGACCGTAAGAACTTCAAGTGGAAATTTGACGTCAATATTTTGAAGGTTGTTTTCGCGTGCACCTTTTATTTCGATAAAATTCTTGAAAGGGCGGCGTTTTTTAGGCACTGTGATTTCTAGATTTCCGTTTAGGTATTTGGCGGTAAGCGAAGTTGATTTTAAGATTTCGTCATAGGTACCTTGCGCTACTAATTCCCCTCCAAAAGTCCC
>JAHEBK010000424.1 GCA_024642295.1 Flavobacterium sp.
ACCATTTTCTTTATAGCCTAATGATTTTCCTTCTGCAGTTTGCCATTCTAAAGGAAATACCGGAAAGCCTAATTTATCACCATCACGCTTGGATAACTTTCCGTTTCCAACAGGTTTCAAAATCAATGGTAAATGTGCAAATTCTGGTGCAGCCCAACCAAAAGCATGATACAATAAAACGTGTAACGGCATCGATGGCAACCATTCTTCACCACGAATCACATGTGTAGTTTCCATCAAATGATCATCTACAATATTCGCTAAATGATAGGTTGGCATTCCGTCACTTTTAAACAAAACTTTATCATCCAGTAAGTTCGTGTCAAATTTCACATGACCACGAATGATATCTTTTAAATGTAAAATTTCATCTACTGGCGTTTTAAAACGAATTACATACGCCTCACCATTGGCAATTCTTTTCGCAGTTTCTTCAGCAGAAATTACTAAAGATGTATCCAGTTTTTCTCTGTTGTGATGGTTGTAAATAAAAGTTTTTCCGTTCTCTTCGTGTTCTTTTCTGTGTGCATCAAGAGATTCAGCTGTATCAAATGCATAATAGGCCCAACCTGAATTGATCAATTGATCCGCATATTGTTGGTATAACTCTTTTCGTTCGCTTTGACGGTAAGGACCAAATTTCTCATTCTTCCCAATCGTTTCATCAGGTGGAATTCCAAGCCATTCAAGGGCTTCCATGATGTAACTCTCAGCTCCAGGAACAAATCGGTTTTGGTCTGTGTCTTCAATTCTCAAAAAGAATGTTCCACCATGTTTTTTGGCAAACAAATAATTGAATAAAGCGGTACGCACACCGCCAATATGTAAGGGTCCCGTTGGGCTTGGTGCAAAACGCACTCTAACTTGCTTTGACATTTTTTGTAAATTTTGGTGCAAAGATACAATTTATAATCGCTTTTTTTATTTGGGCGTGCCACCAGTAAACAACGGGGCTTACTTTTGTTTGCGGTTATAAAGCCCCTTTGTTTACTGCTGTCGGGCTCCCGACGCTTCGGGACGCGCTACTTCGGTAGCAAGCTTCAATCCCTCACGCGGTTACAAATCTTATATTTCTAACTTCTTATTATCTCTTATCTCTTATCTCTTATCTCTTATCTCTTATCTCTTATCTCTTATCTCTAACTCCTAACTTTTTCTATCAATTGTCCATATAAAATAGTACTTTTATTGGTTATTATAATTTCAACATTACAATTTTGGAATATTCAAATGTTATTTATCAAAAGTTAGAATCTTTTATCAAGAAATACTACACTAATGAACTCATTCGCGGTAGCGTTATCTTCATTGGTCTGGGGTTGCTCTATTTATTATTCACGCTTTTTGTAGAATATTTTCTTTGGTTACAACCATTGTCTCGAACCATTCTCTTTTGGACTTTCGTTGGAGTCGAAGCTTTTCTGTTTTTTAGATTCATACTTTTTCCTATTTCTAAATTGTTAAAACTCCAAAAAGGAATTGACTACAAACAAGCATCAATTATCATTGGAAATCATTTTTCGGAAGTAAGTGACCAGCTGACCAACTTCCTACAACTGTCCAATGACAATTCAAAATCCGAATTGCTTTTGGCTTCGATTGAACAAAAAGCAAATGCATTGCAACCCATTCCTTTTAGTAAAGCGATTAATTTTTCTGCTAATAAAAAATATTTGCCATTAGCAGTTATTCCCATTTTGTTGTTTTCCTTTTTCTATTTGTCGGGTAACAACCAAATCATTTCTCAAAGTTTGAATAGGGTAGTCCACTACAACCAAGCATTTGTTCCACCAGCTCCTTTTCAATTTGTGGTGTTAAATTCAAAATTACAAACACAGGAACAACAAGATTTTGTTTTACAAATGAAAACCATTGGTAAAATCGTTCCTGAGAATGCTACGATTCATATTGGCGACGAAAGTTATTTTTTAGAAAACACAAAGAATGGCGAATTTCAATTCACGATTTCCAAACCATATGATAATCTATTGTTTCACGTGGA
>JAHEBK010000425.1 GCA_024642295.1 Flavobacterium sp.
CTGATGACGCTACTAAATACAATGTAGGTGGATTTTCAGCTTTTGGTGATTGGGAATATGGAGCTTTGATTGATGTATCTGAGCAATTAGGTATTCCAGATACTTTCATGCTAAGTATTCAACCACACACTTGGACAGGAGATAAATACAAAGGTGTTGATGGAGGTACAATCCGTACTACTGAACAAAAAGCTAGTCAAATTGTATTAATTAAAGGTTTAGCTAGATAAGAATTCATTAAAAAAATATTTCAAAAACCCACGATTCATATTGAGTCGTGGTTTTTGCTTTTTGTTCAAAAAAAGTAAAATTACTCCCAATACTATGAAAAAATATTCTCTGTTATTATTATCCATTCTATTATTTTCCTGCTACCAACCCGAAATACATAAAAAAACAAATGAGTTGTTTCAAGAAGATATCAAACAATTGATAAAGGAGTCTAAACTATTAGAGGAATTTATTATAGCTAATAAAAACCAAAAGGAAATTCAACAACAATTTCATATCGCACACCAAGCTTATAAAAAAGTGGAATTTTTGAGCGAATACTATTTTCCAGAAGTTTCTAAATCACTTAATGGTCCTGCCTTAGCTGAATTTGAAGAAAATGACAACAAAATCATTGCTCCACAAGGTTTTCAAGTAATAGAAGAGTTCCTTTTTCCCAATTATGATAAAATAACAAAAAAAGACCTGCTACAACAATTAGGAATGTTATCCGGTAATTTAATCCGATTGGATAAAATTGCTCAAAACAATATCTTAACAGATGCACATGTTTTTGATGCACTTCGATTAGAAGTGTTCCGAATTATCACTATGGGAATAACAGGATTTGATTCGCCTATTGCCCAACAATCCATTCCTGAAGCTGCTATAGCATTGCAAAGTGTAGAAAAACATTATGCTTTGTATGCTAAAGAAAAGGAAACAAAAACATCTGATTTATTTAAAAATGCCATAAAATATTTAAAATCAAAACCAAATTTTAACAGTTTTGACCGTGCTTATTTTATTCTAAATTATGCAAATCCTATAAGTGAAGCTTTGTACCAGAGTCAATTGGATTTAAACATACAAACATTCGATGAACTAAGAGGTTTAAAAACAACAGCAAAAACATTGTTTGATAAAGATGCTTTTGACGTCGAAGGATTTTCAGGTTTTCCTGATTATAAAACTACAGAAGAAAAAATAGCATTAGGTAAAATACTTTTCAACGATCCTATACTATCTGGTAACAACTCACGCTCTTGTGCTTCCTGCCATTATGAAGATAAAGCCTTTACCGATGGATTAGAAAAAGCAAAAACAATGAATGGAAAATCAGTTTTAAAAAGAAATACTCCTACCCTTCAAAATATTGCGTTTCAACATGCTTTTTTTGGTGATTCTAGAGTAAGTTATCTCGAAGATCAAGCCGTTGCGGTAATCACGAATGAAGATGAAATGCATGGTTCGCTCGATGAAGCATCTGAAAAAATTAAAAAAAACAAATCCTATTCACAAAAATTCAAAGAAGCTTTTCCAAAAAGTGACATCAATGCCTTTGGAATAAAAAATGCATTGGCTTCCTACATTCGTTCGCTAAGTAATTATGATTCTAAATTTGACCGTTATATGAGAGGTGAAACTAATTTTACAAATGAAGAAAAAGAAGGATTCAATCTTTTTGCTGGAAAAGCAAAATGCGCCAGTTGTCATTTTATTCCACTAACTAATGGAACGGTTCCTCCAAAATTTGAAAAATCCGAAAGTGAAGTTTTAGGTGTTCCCAACAAAAAAGGGAAACTGGATGCCGATTTAGGAAAATTCAACATCACTCAGGCCATCATTCACCGCAATTCATTCAAAACCCCAACGCTTCGAAACATAGAAAAAACAGCACCTTATATGCACAATGGTGTTTTTACAACCTTAGAACAAGTGATCGATTTTTACAACAAAGGTGGTGGTATAGGATTAGGACTTCCCGTTCCAAACCAAACACTTCCTGC
>JAHEBK010000083.1 GCA_024642295.1 Flavobacterium sp.
TTATACAATGAAAAATATTCTACCATATAAGATACCAAAGAACATATAAGCAAGATTCCAAAACTTCTATGACCTTATATTTATATGGTTAAAAAATACGAAATTGTTTCTTTCCTGTTACTTATTTGATCAATTTCAAGTCCCATTTTATTAAAATTCTAGTCTTTTGTACCCCTTTTTTAGAACAAAACAACTTTTACGTAAGTACATATTCTCATTTTCTTTTATTTCTTAGTACGCAATACGTAATCATAAATACCTGTTTAAAAGTCAATTACTTCAAATACCTGCTAAAAAACAGGTTTTAAAATGTAAATAAGCTGATTTTAATAGTGTAAAAAAACCATTTTTTTGATGCAATATACGTTAGATATACGTACAAATACGTACGTATATTTGTCCTGTAGAACATTAGAAAAAATCAAATTTAAAAATCAATCATTATGAAGTTACTTAAAACACTTTCTTTTAGCTTATTAGGTTTAATTGGCGCTAGTACTTACGCACAAGAGTTTAGCTCAGATATCCAAATTAGACCTCGTTACGAATACACTAACGGTTTTGGAACGTTACTTACTCCAACAACTGAGCACACTTCTTTCATCGGTAACCGTACAAGAGTGAATTTTAATTACGGAGATGCAAAATTAAAAGTAAAAGTAGCTTTGCAAAATGTACGTACATGGGGAGCAGTAAATCACCTAACAGGAGGTGTATCAAATGCTACAAACAGTTTTGTATTATTTGAAGGATGGGCACAATATAGTTTTTCGGATAAATTGAGTGCTAAAGTAGGTCGTCAACCGCTATCATACGATAACCAAAGAATCCTTGGAGGATTAGATTGGGCAAATCAAGGACGTAGTTTTGATGCTGCTTTACTTAAATTCAAAGGAGCAAAAAGCCAATTGGATCTAGGATTTGCTTTAAATGCAAAAGATGAATCTAAAACAACCCCAAGCTATCCAACTGCAGTATCTTTTGGAAGTGATTTAGACTTTAAAGATATGCAATATGCTTGGTACCACACTAATATCAAAAAAGTAGGTGTAAGCATATTGGCTTTAAACTTAGGAAGAGAATACTTAAAAACACCTACAGAAGCTGAAACTAATTACTACCAGACTTTTGGAACTTTTGCTAATTATGCTGGTAAAAAACTAACATTTGATTTTAGTTTATACGGACAAACAGGTAAAATTGGTAAAAATCAAGTTTCAGCATGGGAAACTGCTGCCAACTTAGGTTATGCTTTCACTCCAAAATTTAAAACTACTCTAGGATATGAATTCCTTTCAGGTAAAGACCAAACATCAACTTCTACAACTGTAAAATCATTCAATCCTATTTTTGGAACTAACCACGCTTTCAATGGTTTTATGGATTATTTCTACGTAGGAAACCATCTTCAACCAATAGCAATAGGTTTACAAGATCTATCATTAAAACTAGATTTCCCTATCAAAAAAGTAAACTTATCTGTTGCACCACATTTATTCTATAGTGCAAACGAATTGGCTGCAACTGATGACAAATACCTAGGAACTGAAGTTGATTTGACAGCTACTTACAAAGTTTACAAAGACATCACCTTAGTTGCTGGATACTCTCAAATGTTTGCTTCAGATTCAATGGTTGCACTTAAAGGTGGCGCTGGTTTGAAAGATACTACTAACAACTGGGCGTATGTAATGGTAAACATCAACCCACAAATCTTTTCAAGCAAAAAATAATTAGGAAACAATAACAAAACGAAAACATTATGAAAAAACTAATTTTTAAAATCTCGTTACTTGCTATAACCGCTATTAGTGTTATGAGCTGTAAAAAAGACGCAAAAAAAGAAGGTGCAACTGAAGCCGATACTACTACGGCTTCTAAAACCGAAAAATTGACCTTGGAGAAACCACAAGTAACTTTAGGATTCATTAAATTAACAGATATGGCACCTCTTGCCATTGCTAAAGAAAAAGGATTCTTTGAAGACGAAGGTTTATTTGTAACACTTGAAGCACAATCCAACTGGAAAAACGTTTTGGACCGTGTAATTGACGAACAAATTGATGGTTCACACATGTTAGCAGGTCAACCAATTGCAGCAGCTGTTGGTTTTGGAAGACAAGCAAAATTGGTTACTACTTTCTCAATGGACTTAAATGGTAACGCTATTACAGTATCAAACGATGTTTGGTCTAAAATGAAACCATCATTGCCTTTGAAAGACGGAAAACCAGTTCACCCAATTAGCGCTAGCGCTTTGCTTCCTGTAATTAAGGAATACAAAAATGCTAACAAACCATTCAAAATGGGTATGGTATTCCCAGTATCAACGCACAACTACCAATTAAGATATTGGTTAGCAGCTGGAGGAATCAACCCTGGAATGTACACAAAAGACAACGTACAAGGAATGATCAATGCTGAGGCTTTACTATCAGTAACACCACCACCACAAATGCCAGCTACTCTTGAAGCAGGAACCATTAACGGATACTGTGTAGGGGAACCTTGGAACCAACAAGCGGTTGCTAAAGGAATTGGAGTTCCAGTAATTACTTCAAATGACATTTGGAAAAACCACCCTGAAAAAGTATTTGTAATGACGAAAGCTTTCGTAGAAAAAAATCCAAATACTGCTATCGCTATTACTAAAGCCTTAATTAGAGCTGGTAAATGGTTAGATGATCCAAAAAACCGTCCTGAAGCAGTTAAAATTTTATCTAGCCCAGCGTATGTAGGTGCTGATGAAGTAGTATTAGGAAACTCAATGACAGGAACTTTTGAATATGAAAAAGGAGACAAACGTGATGAACCAAACTTTAATGTGTTCTTTAACAACAACGCTACTTATCCTTTCTACTCTGACGGAATCTGGTACATGACTCAAATGAGACGTTGGGGACAAATTACAGAAGCACAACCTGCGGAATGGTATGCCTCAAAAATCAAAGAAGTGTATATGCCTGAAATCTGGACTAAAGCAGCTGAATTATTAGTAAAAGAAGGAAACTTAGAACAAGCTGATATCCCAACTACTGATGGTTACAAACCAGCTACTGCAGACTTCATTGATGGTCTTACTTATGATGGTAAAAAACCATTAGAATATATTAAAAGCATGAAATTAGGAAACAAGAACTAAACTATTTCCATTTAAAATTGAGGATGCTGTAAGAAGCATCCTCAATATTATAAATAAAAACACAAGCATTACATTGTATTCAAGATAATGAACAACTATGTTTCCTATTAACAAGTGAAACTCCTGATTCTACTTCTATAAAAACTATGTTCCTATGTGTTAAAAACAAATTAGTAAATCGCTACTACTCTTTTTACTAATCATAATAAACACCATTAAAAAAAAGAGAATTCGTTACTACATTAAAAACGCTCTTTTTACCAATACCAACAAACAAAAAACAGATCTATGAAAGCATTAACAATAAAAACGGTCAAATTTATGGGGTTGGGTTATTTAGAACCTCTCATTCGATTGACTACTGGTGAAGAAGTGAAAAAAAATAGTGTAGAAACATTTAAAAGAATTCTTTTACCATTATTTTCAGTTGTCATATTCCTTCTATTATGGCAATCTTTTTCTAATTATTTAGGAAATGTTGAATCCGAAATAAAAATAGAAAAAGCATTAAAAGATCAAGGACCTGAAGCTGCTAAAAGATTAGAAGATTGTATTGCTTCTGGTGACATTAGTTGCAGACCTAATTCCTTACCATCTCCTTTAATGGTATATACCGCATTAGGAAAATTATGGGATGACCACTTAATCATGGCTGCTAAAAAGGATGATTTCATTACTCAATATGAATCAGTAAACGCTGAAAGAGTCGCTAAAGGCGAAAAAGAAATCGTTTATACAGGACGTCCTTCTTTTGTGGACCAAATCAAAACCAGTTTAAAAACTGTATTTGCTGGATTTTTATTATCCATTGTTATTGCGGTTCCTTTTGGAATAGTATTGGGATTGAGCAACACTTTACGAACTTCTTTTAACTGGATTGTTCAAATTTTCAAACCTGTTTCGCCTGTAGTTTGGCTGTTATTAGTTTCGATGATTGTAAAAACAGTTTTGACAAATGTAGATGTTGAGAAATCATTTGTAATCTCTTTTATCAGTGTGGGATTATGCTCTATGTGGGCAACCTTAGTCAACACCAGCGTAGGAGTATCCTCTGTAGATAAAGATTTTATGAATGTTGCCAAAGTATTGCAACTAGGGACTTTCAAAAAAATATTCAAAATCATACTTCCTTCTTCATTCCCAATGATTTTTACTGGATTGCGTATCACGCTTTCTGTAGCTTGGATGGTATTGATTGCAATCGAATTATTAGCTCAAAGTCCAGGTTTAGGATCTTTTGTTTGGGAAGAATTTCAAAACGGCTCAAGTGATTCCAACTCTAAAATCATTGTTGCCATGTTCATTATTGGTATCATCGGTTTCATGTTAGACCGAATCATGATGATTTTCCAAAAATTACTAACGTTTACAGATTAATTTTTATTTGAAGGAACTTAATTTGATTTAAGATATTCGATTAACGATTTATAATTGCAGATGTAAAAGTACTCCAAACAACGAGAACTATATTTACCAACATAAAAATCTGAAATCAAGAATCGTTGGTCTACAATCAAAAATCTTTTTTATAAAACCTCAGAACCTAAAAAAGAAAAAAATGGCTTATTTAGAACTAAAAAATGTTTGTAAATCGTATGGTGAAGGAAAAAACAAAACCGAAGTATTAACAAACATCAACTTAAAAATAGAAGAAGGCGAATTTGTTGCCATCGTAGGTTTTACGGGAAGTGGAAAAACCACATTAGTAAACTTAATTGCTGGATTAATCGAGCCTGATTCAGGAGAAATCCTTTTCAAAGGACAACCTATCTCAGGAACCAGCCACGAGCGTGGTATTATATTTCAAAACTACTCTTTACTTCCTTGGTTAAGTGTTTATGACAATATTGCAATGGCAGTGAGAGCTGTTTTCCCAAGTTGGAGTGCAAAAGAAATAGACGAACAAGTGAAAAGCTATATCGAAAAAGTAAATCTTTCGCATGCTATTCATAAAAAACCAAGAGAACTCTCAGGAGGTATGCGTCAGCGTGTAGCAGTGGCGAGAGCCTTGTCGATGAAACCTGAAATGATTTTGATGGACGAACCCCTTGGAGCACTTGATGCTTTGACAAGAGGAAACCTTCAAGAAGAAATTTTATCGATTTGGAGTGAAGACAAACGTACTGCTTTGTTAATCACCAATGATGTGGATGAAGGAGTTTTTATGGCTGACAGAGTGATTCCTTTGCGACCAGGACCTAAAGCCACTTTAGGACCAGAATTCAACATCAATATCGAACGTCCTCGTGACAAAGTTGCGATGAACCACAATGATAATTTCAAGAAATTACGAAATAAAATCATTGAGTATTTAATGGAAATAGGAAAAGAAAGAACTGCAGGATTAGAAGTGCCTGAGTACGAATTACCGGATTTAGTTCCAATGAAGTTCGATTAGTTTAGTAGGTAGTGAATAGTAATTGGTCCTTAGTGAATAGTCTTCATTAAATTCTGCTAAGCCCATTTCTTTTCTCTATGTTACTTTTCCCTTTTCTCTTATCCCTTTTCACTTAAAAACCAAAAAAAATGACAGACATACTCACACATACCGACACTGCAATTCTTGATCCTCACGGTTTTGAAAAATACATGCTCGAATTATCTAATTTGACCAAAGTATACCCTACACCCAAAGGAGACTTTGTGGTATTAGAAAACCTGAATCTAAAAATAAAAGAAGGAGAATTTATTTCTATTATCGGACATTCTGGTTGTGGAAAAACAACTTTACTTTCGATGATAGCAGGATTAAATCCTATCACTAGTGGCGAAATCATCCTTGATGGAACTCCTATTTCTGGACCTGGACCTGACCGTGGCGTTATCTTTCAATCTCCGAGCCTTTTGCCTTGGATGAGTGCTTTAGAAAACGTTCAACTAGGTGTTGACAAAGTTTTTGCTAACGCTACCAAAAAACAACGTCAAGATATTTGTAAATATTATTTAAGCAAAGTAGGACTTGACGGCGCTTTTGACAAAAAAGCCAAAGACCTTTCTCAAGGAATGAAACAACGTGTGGGAATCGCAAGAGCCTTAGCCTTAAAACCTCAGGTATTACTTTTGGACGAGCCTTTTGGAATGTTAGACTCTCTAACTCGTGGCGAATTGCAAGACGTTTTACTCGAAGTTTTAGACAAAGAAAAAACCACAGGAATCATGATTACACATGATGTGGACGAATCTATTTTCCTAGCTGACAGAGTGATTATGATGACCTCAGGTCCTAGAGCACAAATTGGCGATATGCTAGACATTACTTATGATAGACCGCGTAATCGTAAAGCCATCTTAGAACACGAAACCTATTACAACAATAGAGAACACCTCATCAACTTCTTAGAACATTAATACGTTTGCCCCAAAATCTATTAATTCGCAAAAAATCGAACTAGAGACATACGCTAGTTCGATTTTTTTTTAAATAAAAAAAGTGATTCAATGACTACAATGCTTCTATACTACTTCAAAAACATTGGATCACAAAAGATTATTTTATGGTGTTATCTAATTTGGTATTTCACCATTATGTCAATATACTTTGAACCTTCCCTAAAATTATGGGCAAGCTCCATTGGTATTTCATTTATTATTGGATTTGCCCTTATTTTATCCACCAGTCAACAAGGCAGCCAACAAGATATTTGGATTAAAATTAGACTCTTTTTATTTCCGTTTTGTGTGTCTAGTTATTCAGCCACTATAAAAGATTACAATTTCATTCTGCTATTTCCAACAAACCTACTTCATTTGTCAATTTCCATTGCCAATATTTTACTGTTTTTAATACCTATCTGGTGTATTAAAAGATTCTATAATCCCACTTATATAAATGGGTAAATGTATTTTAGGACTAAACTATTAACTACAAATTAAATTCCGCTTCGCATTCTTTGATAAAAATTAGAACTCTTCGAAGAGCCTTTAGATTTACTCCTTTTAGTGAGATTGCTTCGCTATCGCTCGCAATGACAAGCTTGCGAGGAACAGCCTGTCCCGTTTTTCGGGAAAGCAATCTCATCTAGTGATTCGACAATGGAGCGTATT
>JAHEBK010000084.1:0-889 GCA_024642295.1 Flavobacterium sp.
AGTGGTCTTGATGTTGGCATTGCAAAATTGAATCAAATTAGGCAACGAAGTTGGGTTTGCATACCAATCACCGCCGCCATTATATTTCAATAAAGCAAGTTCTTGTGAAAAAGAATTCATAGATATAACAAGAAAAACAAACCAGATATTTTTCATTAGATTTAATTTTCATTAAAAAAAACAATACTGTGGCAAGCAACTATAGCAGCAGTTTCAGTTCTTAATCTTGTGTTTCCTAGAGATACAGGTTGGAATTTATTTTCTAATGCTAAATTGATTTCCTTTTCTGAAAAATCGCCTTCAGGTCCTATCAATAAAGTAACATCTTGATTGGGTTGTAAAACAGATTTCAGTGTTTTTTTATCTGTTTCTTCACAGTGTGCAATCAATTGAAGTCCGTTTTTTTCTTGAACTACAAATTCTTTAAAAGAAATAGCAGGATTTAATTTAGGCAAATACAATTCATTAGATTGTTTTAAAGCTGAGAGGATAATTTTTTCAAATCGGTCCATATTAACCACTTTTCTTTCAGAGCGATCACAAATGATGGGCGTGATTTCTTGGATGCCAATTTCAGTAGCTTTTTCTAAAAACCATTCGTAACGATCATTCATTTTAGTAGGAGCAACAGCTAAATGTAAATGAAATTTAGAAGGTTCTTTTTGAGTAAAAGATACTATTTCGACAGTACATTTATTATCCGATGCTAATGTGATTTTAGTTTCAAATAAAAAACCTAATCCATTAGTTACATGTAGAGTATCGCCATCTTTCTTACGTAATACTTTAATAATATGTTTACTTTCTTCTTTGTCAAAAGAAAAGCTTTCTGTAGATTCGTTTAGGCTGGTATTGTAAAATAATTGCATAAATTAAAATTGGATTCGTG
>JAHEBK010000084.1:899-7170 GCA_024642295.1 Flavobacterium sp.
GAATTTTTGAGATAAAAACTTTTGATAACCTACAATTCCAATCATTGCAGCATTATCAGTAGTATATTCAAATTTAGGGACAAAGGTTTTCCAACCGTACTTTTGTTCGGCATCTTTTAAGGTTTGTCGAATGCCAGAATTAGCCGAAACTCCACCACCAATAGCAATTTGAGTAATTCCTGTTTCTTTGACAGCCAATTGTAATTTGTCCATCAAAATTTGAATAATTGTGTATTGGATTGAAGCACAGATATCATTGATGTTTTCTTCAATGAAATTAGGGTTTTCAATTTTTTTCTTTTGGATAAAATATAAAATAGCTGTTTTAAGTCCTGAGAAACTAAAGTCTAAACCAGAAACTTTTGGTTTCGTGAATGCAAATGCTTTGGGGTTTCCCAATTGTGCATATTTATCGACCAATGGTCCTCCAGGATAAGGCAACCCTAATATTTTAGCTGATTTATCAAAAGCTTCTCCGACGGCGTCGTCAGTAGTTTCGCCAATAATAGTCATGTCAAAAAAACCATCAACTCGTACAATCTGAGTATGACCACCGCTAATTGTCAAGGCTAGAAAAGGAAACTGAGGTTTGTCAAATCCTTCTTCATCAATAAAATGAGCCAGTATATGAGCGTGCATATGATTGACTGATATCAAAGGGATGTTTAGTGCAATAGCCATTGATTTAGCAAACGAACTACCTACTAAAAGTGAGCCCATGAGTCCAGGGCCTTGGGTGAAGGCAATGGCGCTTAGTTGTTCTTTTTGAATGTTCGCTTTTTTTAATGCTGCATCAATAACAGGTACAATATTTTGTTGGTGAGCTCTCGAAGCTAATTCAGGAACGACTCCTCCGTATTGGGTATGAATAGCCTGATTAGCTACAACATTTGATAATACTTTGTCGTTATGTAAAACAGCGGCAGCAGTATCATCACAAGAACTTTCGATGGCAAGAATAAAAACCTCAGATTTTTGCATAAAAAGGCACAAATTTTGAATTATATTTGACAAACCGATTTTAAATTTTTTACTTTTACGGCGCAGCCAAAATTAAAGAATTTTTGTGAAAGGAGTCGCTCTTTCCTTGGGCAATATCCTATTTTTATAAAAAATTAAATAACTAAGAAGATCAAAAAGTATTTTAAAATAATTTTCCGTTTTATAATTGGGTTGATTCTCCTATTGCTACTGCTCGGGATTGCACTTTCGACTTCTTTTGTTCAAACTAAAATAGCACAGTATGTAACACAAACGTTAAATACTGATTTTGGTGTTGATATTAACATCGGTAAAGCTAAAATAAATATTTTTGGAGGTGTAAAATTAGGAGATGTCTTAATTCGTGACCATCATAAAAAAACAATGATTTATTCTAAAATAATTACAACAACTATTTTAGATGTCAATCAACTGATTCAGGGGGATTTGTATTTTAGTGATATCAAACTTGAAGGACTCTTGTTTAATTTGACTACTTATAAAAACGAAAACGATACAAATATTGATGTTTTTATAAAATCCTTTGAAGACGATAAACCTTCTTCTGGAAAACATACCACATTTGTTGCGGATAAAGCAGCGATTGTCGATGGTCATTTTATCTTGATTGACGAGAATAGGCAAGTCCCTAAAGACCTTGATTTAACTAAACTGAATGCTAGTCTAGAAAATTTTGATTTATATGGTCCTAATGTAAAAATGCTAATTAAAAATTTTTCGTTTTTGGACCATAGAGGTTTGTATGTTGCTAATTTGAGCACCAATTTTAGTTATACTAAAAAACAAATGAAACTTCAAAATTTGGATATTACTACAAAAGAATCGAAGATTAAAGCCGATTTGTTTTTAAACTACAAAATTTCTGATTTTTCAGATTTTAATAATAGAGTTAAATTTAACGGTACTATTTATTCGTCATTAATTGCTTCTAATGATATTCGTCATTTTTATAATGAATTGGGAAAGGATTTGTTTTTTAATCTTGGAACAAAGCTTAAAGGTACTCTGAACAATCTTACTTTAAATAATTTAAAATTATTTGATACTAACAACAATCGGATTTTTGGTGCGATTAAGTTTAAAAATATTTTTGGTAAAGAAGGGCAGTATTTTTATATGGATGGGAATTTTAGCAAAGCCTCTTCTTCGTATGATAATTTAGTGACCATATTACCAAATGTTTTAGGGAAGAAAATACCAATTGAGTTAAAAAGAATAGGGAAGTTTAATATCGTTGGAAATGTGCAATTGTCCGCTTCTAAATTAGATGCTGATTTTGCTTTAACCTCTGAAATTGGTAAAGTAAAGTCGGTACTAAGCATGACTAATATAAATTTTATTGATAAGGCATCGTATGTAGGAAATGTAAAATCAGAGAATTTTAATATTGGAATTTTATTAGGGAAGAAGGATTTGGGTAAAGTTACTTCAGATCTTGAGGTTGAAGGAATTGGATTCACAGAGAAGTATTTAAACACCAGTGTTAAGGGCTCCGTTTCTAAAATCACATATAATAATTATACTTATGAAAATTTAGTTTTAAACGGTAAATTCAAATTGCCTCATTATCAAGGAAAATTGATTGTAAATGACCCTAATTTAAAAATGAATTTTGAAGGAGTGGTTGATTTAAGTAAAAAAGACAGTAAGTATGATTTTCATATTGAGGTTGCTAATGCAAATTTGTATAAATTGAATCTAGTCAAAGATCCCATTTCGAATTTCAAAGGAGATGTGGTAGTTCAGGTTGACGGGAATACCATTGAAAATTTAAGTGGAAATGTATTCATAAAAAGTACTTCATATCAAAATAGTAAAGATACCTATGTTTTTGATGATTTTGCAATTAGTTCTAGTTTCGATGCTGAAAAGGTTAGAACTATTACTTTGAATTCACCTGATATTGTTCAAGGGGAAATTGTTGGAAAATTTAGATTTGATGAATTACCTATTTTGGTTAGAAATTCTTTAGGTAGTTTATATACTAATTTTAAACCTGAAGCGGTTAATAAAGGGCAATTTTTAAAATTTAATTTTATCATTTTTAATAAGATTGTTGAGATATTTTATCCTGAAATGTCCATCGGAACGAATACAGTGATGAAAGGGAATATTAAATCGGATTCTAAGGAATTCAAATTTAATTTTAATTCCCCTAAAATAATAGCTTCGGATAATACTTTTGATAATATTAGAATTAGTGTAGATAATAAAAACCCTCTTTATAATGCTTATATAGAAATGGATAGCATTAAAACAAAATTTTATAAAATTAGAGATTTTAGTTTGATTAATGTGACTGTAAAAGACACATTGTTTTTTAGATCTGAATTTAAAGGTGGTTCAAAAGGGGAAGATTATTTCAATTTGAATTTATACCATACAATTAATAAAAACAATGAAAATATTATTGGAATAAGTAAGTCGGAATTAAAATTTAAAGATTATCTGTGGCATTTGAATGAAAAAGAGGATTCGAATAATCAGATTGTTTTTGATAAGTTGTTTAAGAACTTCAATTTTGATAATATTATTTTATCACATAAAAATCAAGAATTAGCTCTGAATGGGAAAATATCTGGGACAACTAATAAGGATTTGAAATTATCTTTTAAAGATGTCGATTTGTTTAAGATTACACCTGCACAAAATAAATTTATGTTCAACGGAAATATTAATGGAGAAATAAATTTCTTGCAGAATAATACTGTTTATAAGCCTACAGCATCATTGGTTATTGATCAGTTGAATATTAATAAAACTGATTTAGGAGTTTTGAAGTTGAATATTGAGGGAGATCAAAATTTAGAAAAGTTTACGATAAACTCTAATATAGAAAATAATAATATTGAATTATTTAGCACAAAAGGTAATTTTACGATAGTTGAAAAAGAAGCTCTTTTAGATTTAGATTTGAAATTAGATAAGTTCAATTTAGGTGTTTTAAGTTCGCTTGGAGGAGATGTTTTAGCAAATGTAAGAGGTTTTGTTACTGGAAATGCTCGTATTGAGGGCACTGTGAATGATACTAAAATTAGTGGGAGGTTATTTGTAGATGAGGCTGGGATGACTATCCCGTATTTAAATGTAGATTACACATTATCCGATAGATCGATTGTAGATTTATTAGATAATCAGTTTTTGTTTAGAAATAATACCATTACGGATTCTAAATTTGGTACAAAAGGAGTATTAAAAGGAAGTATTGAACACAATAAATTTTTAGATTGGAAATTAAATTTAGGTATAAGTTCTAACCGATTATTAGTTTTGGATACAAATGATTCTGATGATGCTGCTTATTACGGAATAGCATTTATTGACGGTAATGCAAGTATTTCAGGACCTACGGATGGATTGTTTATTAAAATGGAAGCTAAATCAGAAAAAGGATCTGCTTTGAAAATCCCAATTAATCAAGCTGAAAGTGTTGGCGATAATAGTTTAATTCATTTTATTAGTGAAAAAGAAAAAAATAATATTAAAAAAGGGATAGTTGATAATGCACCAAGATATAAGGGATTAGAACTAGAGTTTGATTTGGATATTACTCCTGATGCTGAAGTAGAAGTGATTTTAGATAGAAATTCAGGTCATGGTATGAAAGGAAAGGGATATGGCTCTTTGCTTTTTAAGATAAATACTTTAGGAAAGTTTAATATGTGGGGGAATTTTCAGGCTTATGAAGGAGCTTACAATTTTAAATATGGAGGTCTTATAGATAAGAAATTTGATGTTCGAAAAGGGGGTTCTATAACCTGGGAAGGGAATCCTATGCGAGCTCAGTTAAATTTAGAAGCCGTTTATAAAACGATTGCCAATCCTTCGGTATTATTAGATAATTCGTCATTCAATAGAAAAGTTCCGGTTGAAGTAGTAATAGGTATTAAAGGTGATTTGGCTAGTCCTGAGCCAGATTTTAATATTGAATTTCCAACGGTTAGTAATGTGTTGAAATCAGAAATTCAATATAAATTGAATGATAAAGATGTAAGGCAAACACAAGCATTATATCTGTTGTCCTCAGGAGGTTTCTTAAGTCCAGAAGGGGTTACTCAATCTGATTTTTCGGGTAGTCTATTTGAAACAGCATCTAGTTTGTTAGGTGATATTATTAAAACGGATAATGATAAAATTAGAGTAGGTCTAAATTATATATCAGCAGATAGACGTATTGGTAGAGAAACTGACGGGAGGGTAGTTGCTACAATTTCGTCAAAAATTAATGAACGATTTACTATAAATGGTAAGGTTGGAGTTCCTTTTGGAGGGATTAATGAATCAGCTATAGTTGGAGATTTAGAGGTGCAATATAGAGTTAATGAAGATGGAACATTAAACCTAAGATTATTTAACCGTGAGAATGATATCAATTACATAGGACAAGGTATTGGGTATACTCAGGGATTAGGAGTCACGTACGAGGTAGATTTTGATACTTTTAAAGAATTATTGAATAAAATTTTTAAAAATAAAAAATCTACACCTGTAATTGAATATATCAATCAATTTCAAGATTCAAATATTGCTCCTGAATATATTAATTTTTCAATCCCCAAAGAACCTAAGCCTAACCCACAAAAAAGAAATTCAGAGGCTGTTTTCTCTGAAGAAGAATAGGTAATAATTGTCAATTGTATTTGTTGAAATTATTTATTTTTGAAAAAATAGTGATTTTTACTTTTTTCTTATAATTGTTTAATAAAATGCATTTTTATTTAATTTATATTGATTAAATCTGATTTTTTTTCGTTTTTTTTAAAACTTATTAACGAAAACGTTTGAATTTGTTTGAAATAGTTAAAATAATAAAAGAGAAGGTATTAAAGTAATTAATGTTTCTTAATTTTACGATTCAAAACTAAAACTATGCTGAAAACAATAAAAAAAATAGGGGTTCTTACTTCTGGTGGAGATTCACCAGGAATGAATGCTGCAATCCGATCAGTTGTTAGAACTTGTGCATATCATAATATAGAATGTGTTGGGATTTACAGAGGATACCAGGGAATGATTGAAGGAGATTTCAAAGAAATGGGACCTAGAAGTGTAAATAATATTATTAATAAAGGGGGAACTATTTTAAAATCTGCTCGTTCAACTGAATTTAGAACTGAAGAAGGAAGAAAAAAAGCGTATGATAATTTAGTAAAAGAAGGAATTGAATCTTTAGTAGTAATTGGAGGAGATGGTACATTTACAGGAGCTTTAGTATTTAATTCTGAATATAATTTTCCAGTAATGGGAATTCCTGGAACTATCGATAATG
>JAHEBK010000085.1 GCA_024642295.1 Flavobacterium sp.
GTTTTATGGATTTGTCTGCATGAATATCTCACTACATTATTAGGATTACAATTCAATCCTTTAATGACTGCAATTCTATTATTAGCGTTTACCTATATCCATAAAGAAAAAGATTTTTGGGCCGCATTATTCATTACTATTGGAGTATTTGTCAAACTTTATGGTATTGTAGGATTGGCATTTTTCTTTTTTTCGAGACATAAAATAAAATTCATATTGTCTTTACTTTTTTGGAGCGCTGTTTTATTTACACTACCAATGCTTATTTCTTCTCCTGACTATATTGTTTACACTTACCAAGAATGGTACGAACGACTGGTGATAAAAAACAACGAAAATGTCAGCCTAGATTCTATGCAAGATATTTCTTTGATGGGAATGGTCAGACGTATTTGTAAAGATCCTACTATTTCTAACATTCCATTCCTATTGGGAGGAATCGTATTATTTGGACTGCAATATTTAAGAATTAGTTTATTTACAAATACTGTTTACCGTCTTTATATATTAGCCTCAATACTAATTTTTACAGTAATTTTTAGTACTGGTTCAGAGTCTCCTACTTACATTATTGCCTTTACAGGAGTGGCAATTTGGCTTGTGATTCAGCCTAAACCTATTTCAAACTGGCAGATTGGTTTATTTATTTTTGCCTTCATTCTTACCAGTTTATCGCCTACTGATTTAATTCCTAAATTTTTAAAAGAAAATTATATTCGTCCCTATGCACTAAAAGCATTACCTTGTGTTTTAATTTGGATCGTAATTGTGTACCAAATTTATACTAAGAAATTTGAACAAAAAACTAATGAATAAAAAAATTGCCATAGTTATTCCTTCTTACAATGAAGAAGGGAATATTAAAGTATTGGTCGAATCATTACACAATGTGCTAGGGAATTTGCCTTATTCATATGAATTATTATTTGTTGATGATGGAAGTAGTGATCAATCATTAATCGTTTTAAAGGAATTAGCTCTTACTGACAAAAAATTATTCTTTGTAGAATTATCTCGAAACTTTGGACACCAAAACGCATTAAAAGCAGGGGTTGATATTGTACTAGCCGATGCCGTAATAACAATGGATGGTGATATGCAACATCCACCAGAATTACTGCCTAAAATAATTCAAAAATGGGAAGAAGGCTATGATATTGTCTATACTCGCAGAGAAGAAGACGAAAAATTATCTCATTTTAAGAAAAAAACATCCAAAAAATTCTATAACGTAATCAATCATTTGTCTGAAATAAAGTTTGAACCTGGAACAGCAGATTTTAGACTTATGGACCAAAGAGTTGTGGAAGCTTTTAGAAATTTTAATGAAAACGAACTTTTTATTCGTGGATTAATTAGCTGGTTAGGATTTAAACAATTTGCAATCGATTATTGTCCCGCAGATAGATTCTCGGGATCAAGTAAATATACCTTTAAAAAAATGCTATCGTTTGCGATACAAGGAATAACCTCTTTTAGCATTCGTCCTTTATATGCAGCAATTTACCTTGGAATAGGCTCTTCATTTTTTGCCTTCTTATTCTACGCATGGTATGTTTTACATAGTTTTTATTATGGACATGTCATTTCAGGTTGGGCCTCTGTAATAAGCACTGTAGTTTTTTTTGGTGGACTTAATTTAATTGTATTAGGAATAATAGGCATGTATATTGGAAAATTATTTATTCAATCAAAAAATAGACCCAATTACTTAATCAGAAATACAAATTACAAATGATACTATTGAGTTTTGACATCGAAGAATTTGACATGCCTTTTGAATATGGAAAAGAAATTTCATTTGACGACCAAATGAGTATTTCTATTGCTGGCACAAATTCTATTTTAGATATTTTGGAGAAACACAACATCAAAGCTACTTTTTTCTCTACAGTAACATTTGCATTAAACGCTCCAACAGTTATTAAAAGAATTACCGATTCAGGTCATGAAATTGCTTCTCACAGTTACTATCATTCAGATTTTAAAGAAGAACATTTATTGAGTTCCAAATTAAAACTAGAAGAAATCACAGGACAGAAAGTATTAGGCTACCGAATGCCCCGTATGCAACCAGTAAGCGAATCTGCCATACAACAAGCAGGTTATATCTATAATTCTTCTATCAATCCTACCTATTTGCCTGGTAGATATAATAACTTACATATTTCGCGGACATTTTTTATGAAAGAAGGTGTTTGGCAGTTGCCAGCATCGGTAAGTCCGTTAGTACGATTTCCATTATTTTGGCTGTCATTTCATAATTTACCAATGTGGTTGTATTGCTATTTATCGAAAATTACTTTAAAAAAAGACAAATACCTTAACATCTATTTTCACCCTTGGGAGTTTACTGATTTGACTAACAAAGAACGTTTTGGTTTTCCTAATTATGTTTCCAAAAACACTGGAAAATTAATGGAAAATCGATTTGAAAAATTTATTTTCAAAATGAAGAAAAACAAGCATACTTTCCATACCACAATAGAATTAATTAACAAAATTTAGGTTCAAGATGAAAATATTGGTAATTCAGAAAAAAAGAATTGGTGATGTACTTACTAGTGCTATTCTTTTTGAAGCATTAAAAGAGAAATTTCCTAAATCTGAATTACATTATTTGATTTATGAGAACAGTTTGGCCGTGGTTGATAACAATCCATATATTGACAAAATTGTTATCATGAATGAAAAGACAAGGAAAAATACAACGGATTTTTTAAGGTTTTTACTTCAAATAAGACAAGAAAAATATGATGTTGTTGTAGATGGTTATGGAAAGCCTAACAGCGTTATAATTGGGTGGATTTCTGGTGCAAAAAAAACAATCACTTTCAAAAAAAATTATTCCAAACTACTCTATTCCAATGTTTTGGACAGAAGCACTGTAAAATCAACTGATTCTACCCAAGCAATTCATCACAGAATGTTACTTCTGGAACCCTTAGGCATAAAAGATAAAAAATACAAACCAACGATTTTTTTATTAGAAAGCGAAAAAGAAGATGCTAGAAAAAGATTAAAAAACGCTGGACTATCTTTGTCTGAACCTATTATAATGATAAGTGCCATTGGTAGCAATCCTAGTAAAACTTACCCACTTGCACAAATGGCAACAGTACTAGACACTATAGCTCAAAACGGAAGCATACAAATCTTATTCAACTATTTTTCGAACCAAAAAGAAGATGCAATTTCATTATACAAACTATGTAAACCAGCTACTCAAAATAAAATATCGATAGAATTCTACGAAGAAAACCTCAGGGACTTCTTAGCCGTAACCAGTTGTTGTAGTGCATTGATTGGTAACGAAGGCGGAGCAACAAATATGGCTAAAGCTTTGATGATCCCTACATTTACTATTTTTAGTCCAACTGTTAACAAAACTGAGTGGAACATTTATGAAAACGGAACAACAAATGTGTCGGTTCATGTAAATGACTATTTTGAAGATACAGATCAAATAAACTACACAACTTTTATCCCTGAATTATTCGAGGAAGAATTAAACGCTTTTGTTAATCTAAATTGCCACTAAAATGAAAATAGGATTCGAAGCAAAAAGAGTTTTTCATAACAAGACAGGATTAGGCAATTACAGCCGTGATCTGGTAAGAATCATGGCAAGTTTTTATCCAGAAAACAAATACCTATTGTACAACCCAAAAAAGAATAAAAAAAAAATTTTCACCCTTCCATCTAACACAGTTGAAGAAAGATTACCAAGAAGTGCTTTTCATAAAAAATTCTATAACATTTGGCGTCAAAAAGGGATTGTTGAAGATTTAAAAATTGACAAAATTTCGATTTTTCATGGCTTGTCTGGCGAAATTCCGAGTGGATTAAAACAAAACAACATCAAAAGCGTTGTAACAATACATGATTTGATATTTATGCGTTACCCCAATTTGTATTCATTTTGGGATCGTAAAATTCATTATTTAAAATTTAAAAAAGCGGCAAAAAAAGCCGATTTGGTCATTGCTATTAGTGAACAAACGAAAGTTGACATCGTACATTTCCTTAAAGTTCCTGAATCTAAAATAAAAGTAATCTACCAAGGATGTCAATCTGTATTTAAACAAAATTACACCGAAGCCGAAAAAAAATCAGTACGCCAACAATTTCAATTACCAAATAAATTTGTACTTAATGTAGGCACAATCGAGGAGCGAAAAAACGCCTTAACAATTGTGAAATCGGTAAAAGATCTTGATACTACTCTTGTTTTAATAGGCAAAGAAACCGCATATTGTAATACAATAAAGGAATATATTGCTGAGCATAACTTAACACATAAAGTACTATTCTTAAAAGGACTTTCTAGCAAAGAACTAGCAATAGTGTATCAATTATCTTCGGTCTTTGTTTATCCTTCATTATTTGAAGGATTTGGAATCCCAATAGTTGAAGCTCTCTATTCAAAAACTCCAGTTATCACTAATAAATTCGGCGTTTTTCATGAAGCTGGAGGCCCTCATTCTATCTATATAGATCCAATGGATTCGAATGAAATGGCTCAAAAAATAACCTTTTTATTAAAAAATGAAGTGTATCGTAATGAAATCACTGCAAAAGGGTGGGCATTTGTTCAAAAATTTGATGATGCTATTATTGCAACCGAAATAATGAGCTGCTATCAATCACTTGAATCATAAATATAAAAAATCACCTAATGAAGCCAATCTTAAAGTTCCATTTTCAATAAGTTAATTTATTTAAGAATACTTAAAAACTATTAACTTACGATACTTTTTTAAAATAATACAGTACGAATTTATCATGTCAAAAAATCATAAAATAAGTGCCTTAATTATCACCTATAACGAAGAAAAAAATATTACTAATATTATAGACTCTTTGGACTTTGTGGACGAAATTATTGTAGTTGATTCTTTTAGTACAGACAAAACGCAAGAACTTATACAAACAAAACAAAATGTAAATTTTGTACAAAATAAATTTGAAAACTTTGCACAGCAACGCAATTATGCATTATCATTAGCACGAAACAATTGGATTCTTTTTTTGGACGCTGACGAAAAATTAACTAATGATTTAAAAGAAGAAATACTAACAATTGTATCGAATGAAAATCAAAAAGCAGCTTATTACTTCAAACGTATTTTTATGTTCAAAGAATGTAAATTACATTTTAGTGGATGGCAAAATGACAAAGTAACACGTTTATTTCAAAAAGACAAAGCTTATTATAACAACGAAAAACTAGTTCACGAAAAACTAATTATAGACGGCGAAATTGGTATTTGTAAAAACAAATTAGTCCATTTTTCTTATGACAACTTTAATGATTATAAAAACAAAATGGCTCAATACGGAAAATTGAAAGCTTTTGAAGCTAGATATAATAACACTACTCCAAACCTCTATCATTTATACATTCGGCCACTATATCAGTTCCTGTATCAATACCTTATTAGATTAGGCATATTAGATGGTCAAAAGGGAATAATCATTAGTTATCTAAATGCTTATAGTGTCTATACTCGTTTTCAGGAAGTAAAAAAAAATAATTCAAGAAAAATTAAAAACTAAGGAAAACTATTTTTTTTGGTTTGCTTCGACTTGTAACTGAATTAATTTCACATATTTAATATAGGAGAAAAAACCTTGAATTATAGCAAAAGTTAAACCATCAAGACCATTAAGAATTCCTTTTTTGAAGAAGTAACAACGAACAAATGAAACCATTCCATTCAAAACTGGTTTAAAACAATTAACTCTTTTACCTGAATCAAATAGTTGCTTTGCATGCCAATCAGAATATTGATTTTTTTTGGCTATAATTTGATGAAAAGAATTTGAACCATAATGTAAAATATGTACGTTTATCTTTTGTGGATTTTTTGATATTATTTTCTGATGCACACTATCTGCTGAAGGATGCGCTGTAAGTTTATTAAAAAATCTAATTTTATTATCGGGGTACCAACCCGAAAAATTAATTAATTTTTCACCTAAAAAGTTTTTAAATCGAAAATAAAACGCATCTGAATTATTTTTTAAAAAAGTTTCACTTAAAATAAATTCTTCAGCATCTGTATCTAAAAACTCATCTGCATCTAGATTCAATATCCAATCATTTTTACAAAAAGGCACTCCAAATGCCCGTTGTGGACCATCTCCCAAAAATTTTTGTGAATATACTTTGGCTCCTTTACTTTTTGCAATTTCTACCGTATTATCAGTACTAAATGAATCCACAATAACAACCTCAGAACACACTTTGAACATGGCTTCAACACATTTTTCAATGTTTTTTTCTTCGTTATAAGTAATTACTAATCCGCTAATTGCCATGAAATCCTATAGTTTTAATTTGTTCTTCAATCTTTTTTTTCTGTAATAGCGGTCTTGAAATTTTTGAGTATATCCCCAAAGTGCTTCAAATATGGTGGTTTCAGTGTGAGTGTACAATCTTGCATATTCATTACTCATAACACGAACCATTTCTATATGAGGAGTCAACCTTGAAAGATTTTTCATTCTAGTTTCAAAGTCTAAATTTTGATGAAATTTCATCCTGTTTAAATCAACCAAAAAGAAGGAATAGTTGCCGTTCTCTTCCTTTTTTATCAATGTATTTCCAGGCGAATGATCCAAAAACTCAATACCTTGTTCGTGCATGTGAAAACAAAATTGGGTAAATTGGCGTAAAATATTTTCAGCATCTGGATATTTACTTTCGACCAAATCTCTAAACATTAAATCAAAACTCAAGTGTTCAGAAATATAATAACTTTCTTTTAATGTAATTCCAGCTTTATTTTCAAAATAAGCAATAGGCAATGGGGTTCCTACGTTTTTACTAATTAAATATTGTGCATATTCAAAAGAACGTTTTGCTTTTGATTTTCTAAAAAAACGATAGATAATTCCATTAAGAATACCTGGAATTTTAAATGACTTTACATTGATAGTTCGACCATCTATGGTAAACAATTTTATTTTGTTTCGTTTTCCATCCCCAAACAACTCACCAGTTGTGTTGAAATTATTGAGAACAGAAATAATCTCTGTTTGATTTGTTAAAATTCTATTTGATTCAAATCTTGTTAACATAAATAATACAGAAAATTGATTTTAATACTGGTCAATTATTGGTTTCCAAAATTCAATAACTTT
>JAHEBK010000086.1 GCA_024642295.1 Flavobacterium sp.
CTACATTATGAAAAGGTTGGTTCCTGTTGATGGCTTCTTGAACTTTAGAAGCATAATCTTGAACACCAAAACTGACTCTTCTAAAACCTAAATCATATAGTTTTTGTAAATGGAGGTGAGTCGTATTGTTGGGGTGTCCTTCAAAACTAAATTCATGATTTTCAGCTTTAATCGCTTTTTTGAAAATCCCATTGATTAGGATTTCTAAATTTTCTATTGAAAAAAAAGTAGGAGTTCCTCCTCCAAGATGTATTTCTTTAATAATAGGAGTTTCAGGGAGTAACTCGCAATACAAATCCCATTCTTTTAATACTGCTTGAATATAAGGATTTTCTACTTGATGGTTTTTGGTAATTCGCTTATTACATCCACAAAAGGTACACAAGCTTTCGCAAAAAGGCAAATGGATATAAAGACTAATTCCTTCGGTTGTATTGCTTTCTATAAATGATTGATGAAGACTTTTTTTCCAATCGGATATATTAAACAAGGCTTCATCCCAATACGGAACAGTAGGGTAGCTGGTATATCTTGGACCAGGAACATTGTATTTTTGTACGATTGATGGGAGTGTCATGATGCATTTTTCATTTGTTCAAAAGTAAGCGTAGTTGATAGTAATAAAAATGATAAATGTCATCTCTTGTTTTTTAGAAATTTGAAGACATAAAAAAACCTCAAAGTTTTTACTTTGAGGTTTAAAGCTATTCCTAAATATATCTACGAATTATTCGTTTTCATTTTGATTAAGATTGCGTAGTTGTGCTAATTTTTCTTTCCATACATCAAGGTTTTCTTTATGTATTGCGATATTTTTACGTACTTCTAATACAATCGAATTTTCTTTTTTTGCATTTTTAGTATTGGCAAAAAATTGAATGTTATTTTCTAATTGGAAAATTTCATTTTGTAGTTCATCTATTTTACGAATGATAAAAATTTTCTCGTTTTCAATCTTCCGACTATCGTTGTTTTCAGATAAACTGTCAATACGATTGGCAAAACGCATCAAGTCACTTTCTTTTTTACTCAAACTCAGCTTGTCAAAAAGGGCATCCAAAATTTTGTTGAATTTCCCTTCGATATGCCTTCTTTGAAATGGGACTTTTCCAAAGCTTTTCCATGTTTCAATATGCGCTTTTATGGCGTCTAAATCAGTTTTATGGTCGCCTACTAATTGGAACTCTCTAATGGTGTCAAGATAGGCTTTCTTTTTATCAAAAGCATCAACCTCTTCACTGTTTTCTTCGTTTCTAACTTCTTTTAATCGGTCAAAATAATGATTACAAGCTGCTTTGAATTCTTTCCAAATCTTGTCTGAATATTTTCTTGGAACATGGCCAATTTGTTTCCATTCCTCTTGAATCTTCTTCATAATAGGAGTAGTCGCTGCAAAGTCAGTGCTTTCTTGTAATTCCTGAGCTTTAGCAACTAATGCATTCTTTTTAGTAAGATTGTCATTTTGTTCTCTTTTGATTTCTTTGTAAAAAGAGTTTTTAAAGGCATTAAAGTTTCGAACTGCTGTTTTAAATGCGGCCCAAGTTTCTTCATTGACGTCCAGTGGAACTTTTCCGGCATTAAAGAATGCAGTTCTCAAAGCTTCTACTTTTTCAATTTGTACTAACCACTGAGAATGACTGTTCATTTTTATGGTACCTAAATTTTCAATATCAGCAATGATAGCTTTTTTCTTTTCTAGGTTTTCAACTTCGTTTTCTCTAAGTTTTTCAAATAATAGTTCTCTTTTGTCATGTATTTGTTTGGTGTAATCACTAAACATATTCCAAATTTCATCACGGTGTTCTCTTGAAACGGGACCTATATCTTCTTTCCAAATGCGGTGTAAATCTTGCAGTTCTCTGAATGCTTTATTGATATCTTCCTCGTTGACAAGTTCCGCTACACGCTCAATTATTTTTTGTTTTTGCTCTAGATTGTGTTTGAAATCTAAATCACGCGCTTCTCTATCTAAGTGTAAATAATCATAGAAATTCTCTACATGAAAGTGGTAATTGTTCCAAACATGGTTGTATTTGTCTTTAGGTATTGGTCCTGCTGTTTTCCATCGATCTCTTAATTCATTAAAATGTTTTAAGGTGTCTTTGATGTTTTCTTGAGGATTGATAAGCTCTTTAAGTTCTTCAACAATTGCTAAACGATTTTCTAAATTTGATTTCAAGTTCGTTTCTAAACTCTTGAAATGGGCATTTTTTTTGGTTTTATAATCAGTATAAAAATGGTCAAATGTTGTTTTTAAAGGTAAGTGATATTGAAAATCTTCTGTTGTATCTGGATTTTCAGTATGGTATTCTTCCTTTTTTTCTTCGATAAAATGATTGTATTTAGCTAAAAACGCCTTTTTAATTTCGTCAATATGCTCCTTGATGGACATTACTTTATCCGTAGCTACAAGTTTTTGCAACTCATCAACTAGTAATTCCATAGAGAGCGTATCGTAGTCTAACAAAGGGATTTCATGACGTTCCTTTAAGGTTTCGTCTTCACTTTCTTCAGCATTAGATTCTTCAATGGCATTAAGTGCTTTTTGATTTTCGCTTATAGCAGTAGTTTTTTGTTCTTCTACTATACTATCTTCTGCATTAGATGCTGATGTAGATTCAATTGAATCAGTTATTAAATTTCCATCTGCTTCTTGCAGGTTATCGTGTTGTTCTTCTAACATTGGTTCAATGTTTAAGGTTCGTATTTTTGAACACGAAAGATAGTGAAGAGTGGTTGAAATACAAAACAATTCTTTCGTTTCGGTTATTTTTATAAGAAAAAAGATGGTTTTATTATAGGGAATCCCAAGCTTAAATGGTATATTACAAAGAGCGTTAATAATTTGTGATGTGATTTAGCAGCTGTTATTTGGAAATAATTTCATAAATTAGATTGTTAAATCAGTTATCCTTTTAATATACAGTTTTTGTTTAGAGAGGAATAGTATAAAAAGTATTGGTATCAAAAAGAAAATTAAAATAGTTAAAAAAAGTATTCATGAGAAATTGAATAGTGATTCTATTTTTACACATCCTAGACTGAAATTCATACCAAATTTTATTGTCAATTTTGTTAGTTTAATTATTTCAATAATAGTTATTTTAACAGTATTGTATTTCTTAATTCGGTTATTATCAAATCTGTTTTATAATTCATAATCTTTGTAAGATTAATTTTTTTTCAACCCTCAAAAGTTAAATAATTTAAAAAAAATCTTCAAAATATAGCTTATTAAGTATGAAAATAGGAACTTTGTTTGTTCTGGTGAAATAACAGATTATTAACAAACCTACTTAATTAAATTTCTAGTGAATAAACAACAAAAAAAAACAGGACTGTATGCACTTGTTGCAATCGGTATTATTTCAATCGCATACGGATATACACAATATCTTAAAACTTCTAAAAAAGATATCGCTCAAGATTGTAGTGATGAAAATTCTGTTTCGAGAAGTGAGCTATACAAACCCACAATAGAAAATAAAAACAACAAACCGAGTATTGCGGCACCTAAAGGAATGGTTTGGATTCCAGGAGGAGAATTCTCTATGGGGAGTGATGTCTCTGATGAAAGTTTGTGCAGTATTAAAGGTGTCACTAAAGATGCCTCTCCTATTCATCGTGTTTATGTTGACGGTTATTGGATGGATGAGTCTGAGGTAACAAATGATCAATTTGCGGCATTTGTAAAAGCTACTGGTTATGTTACTGTAGCCGAAATTAAACCTACAAAAGAAGAATTTCCGAATGTTGATGAACAATTTTTAATTACAGGTTCGGCCGTTTTTACGCCAACTGAAACAAAAGTTGATTTGAATAATTTTATTCAGTGGTGGCGTTTTATTGGAGGAGCAGACTGGAAGCATCCTGAAGGACCTAACAGTTCTATCAAAGATAGAGGGAACTATCCTGTTGTACAAGTGGCATATGAAGATGCTGTTGCTTATGCCAAATGGGCAGGAAAACGCTTGCCAACAGAAGCAGAATGGGAATTTGCTGCTCGTGGTGGAAAGGCTGGAGATTTATATGCTTGGGGAAATACGTTAAAAGTAAATGGAAAATTTCAAGCAAATATATTTGAAGGTGTTTTTCCAGTTGCTAATGGGGACACTGGTGAAGATGGTTTTGTTGGTATTGCTCCAGTAAAGCAATACAAACCTAATGCTTATGGATTGTATGATGTAGGTGGAAATGTTTGGGAATGGGTCTATGATTGGTACAGTGAAAGTTATTATCAAGAGATAAGTAAAGATGGAAAAGTAGTTAGTAATCCCAAAGGTCCAGAAACAGCACCTTATGACCCTTCAGGTAATAACGAAAAGAAACGTGTACATCGCGGAGGTTCTTTTTTGTGTACTAGCGAATATTGTAGCCGATATATGGTAGGGACAAGAGGAAACGGCGAAATCAGATCACCTGCCAATCATTTAGGTTTTAGATGTGTGAAATAATTCAGAATCAATAAAAAAAAACCGACTTTGAGTAAATCAAAATCGGTTTTTTTTTATCATATTTTCACAAAAATCACTGTATGTCCTAAATATAAATTAATGATTTTCTTCTAAAAACCTACTTGGTTCGTATCCAAACAAGTGGTCTTTTTTAATCAGTTCGGCAATACCTACAGGTAACATACGTTCCCATCCTGGTTTTCCGTTATGAATCATCTTTAAAACTTCTCTTGAAAACACTTCTAAATTATCGGGGTCATAATCTTCAATATCAATTACTTTTCCGTTAAATTTGAAGAACTTATACAATTCTTTCATTCGAGGATGTACTTTTAAGTTTTGGGAAGTTGTTAATACTCCTTCTTCGTCAAGCATTGGATATAAAAATACTTTCATATCACGGAAGAATAATTTTCCAAAAGCTTCCAGTATGCCTCCACTCAAATGGCGGTAATATTTCTCGTCAAAAATATCTACTAAATTATTGACTCCCATAGCTAATCCCATACGGGCTTTAGTGTAATTAGAGAAATATTCAACAACTTTATAGTATTCTTGGAAATTCGAAATCATTACGGTTTGTCCTAAAGAACAAAGCAATTCAGCACGATCCATAAAATCACGTTCGTCAATTTCACCATCAGAACGTAAATTAGAAAGTGTGATTTCAAAAATCACCAAAGTGTTTTTCTCTTGCACCTTATTTTCTTTGAGGAACATGTCCAATGATTTCTTATACATGTCCATGTTTACTTTGGTTACAGGACGGAAACTTCCTCTTAAGGCGAGAATGTTTTTTTTGTATAAAATGGCAGCAGGTAAAATATTTGTTCCATTAGGATTAAACATTACAGCATCAGTCATGCCATTTTTTACTAGTTGCAAACTCATTAAACGATTGTCAACCTCTTTAAATCTTGGCCCAGAAAAGTTGATGGTATCAATTTCTAATTGGTCTTTATCAAGGTGGTCATACAAATAACGTAATAATTTTTTTGGATCTTCGTATTTGTAGTAAGCGCCGTAAATTAAATTTACACCAAGAATTCCCAAGGTTTCTTGTTGTAAACGAACATCAGTTTCTTTAAATCGAATATGAATGATGATTTCATTGTAGCCTTCTTCTGGTTCAATTTCATAGCTGATACCTACCCAGCCGTGTCCTTTAAATTGTTTCGCAAAATCAATGGTAGCAACGGTATTGGCATAACTAAAAAACATTTTATTAGGATGTTTTTCCCTGTTAAGCCTTTTTTCGATTAAGCCTACTTCATGATTCAGCATTTTTTTTAGACGGCTTTCGGTAACATAGCGGCCATCTTGTTCTTCTCCGTAAACAGCATCACTAAAGTCTTTGTCATAGGCTGACATTGCTTTAGCAATAGTTCCAGAGGAACCACCAGCTCTAAAAAAGTGTCTAACTGTTTCTTGTCCAGCACCAATTTCCGCAAAAGTACCGTAGATGTTTTCGTTTAAGTTGATTCGAAGTGCCTTATCCTTAATAGAAGGAATTTGTTCGATGACTTTGTCACCCTTTAGTTTTATCTCAGTACCCATTTTTTTTGTATAAATATGGCTAATATGTCACAAAGTTAATGAATTTGATAACTAATGAAAGGTATTTAATGTTATTTTTGTAAAAAAATTAAAGAAATTTGAAAGTATATTTTTTAGGCACAGGTACCTCTCAAGGAATTCCAATTATTGGAAGTGATCACCCCGTTTGTTTAAGTGTAGACACTAAGGATAAGCGGTTGAGAGTTTCCATATTGATTTATTGGGATGACTATTCTATTGTAGTGGATTGTGGTCCTGATTTTAGACAGCAAATGCTTGCAGCTAACTGTAAAAAAGTGGATACTATCCTTTTTACGCACGAACATGCTGACCATACTGCAGGATTAGATGATATTCGTCCATTTAATTTTAGACAAGGAGAAATGCCTATTTATGCTCATGCTAGAGTTATTGAAAATCTAAAAATGCGTTTTGATTATGTTTTTGAAACCGTAAATAAATACCCTGGAGCGCCTTCTGTTAAAGTACATGAGGTTGTTAATAACAAGAATTTTTTATTAGGAAATAAAGAAATTATTCCTGTTAATGTGATGCATGGAGATTTACAAGTCTTTGGGTATCGAATTGATGACTTTGCTTATTTGACAGATGTAAAGACTATTGAAGAAGAAGAAATTTCAAAGCTTAAGAACTTAAAAGTATTGGTTGTAAATGCCTTGCGTGAAGAACCACATTTTTCACATTTTAATTTGCAGGAAGCATTAGATTTTATTGCTTTGGTGCAACCAGAAAGAGCTTATTTGACTCATATTAGTCATATAATGGGTTTTCATGAAGAAGTTCAAAAAAAATTGCCTGAAAATGTTTTTTTAGCATACGATAATTTAGAAATCAATTTATAATTTACATTTAGAATGAAAAGATCATTTTTACTCTACGCCTTTATATTATTAATATTAATCAATATTTTTACCTATGCTTTTTATAGTAAAGAGGTAGTGTTTGAACAAACGAGATACGAACGTGTAACCAAGAAATTAAAAGACAGTTTGGCTTCAGTCAAAACTAAATGGAACGATGCGGCTTATTTTTCATTAGAGAAAAACGAAAATGCACAAAATTATTTTTATAATGAAAATGTTGAAAAATCCA
>JAHEBK010000087.1 GCA_024642295.1 Flavobacterium sp.
CTGATGCTCCAAACAAATGACCAATATCATAGCCTTCATTTGTGATAACAGATGTTAAGGTGTTTTGTAATTCTAGCGCCCAATTTTCTAAATTAGAAGCATTGGAATATGGATCAGTAGTGGCATTTGTATAAATGATAAGGTTATTATTGGCAATGATGTTTAATTTAACTGCTAAATCTCTATTGAAAATAGCGTTCACCCTAGTCATAGTTGCATTCATGCCAGCCAAAGCACCAGATGTAGAGCCTCCATAATAATTTGCATATTCTCCTGTGCAGGATAAAGCCAATCGTAATGTTTTGAATACTTTATTATTAGATGAGACTTTGGCGGTTTTATTTAATAATGCTTTATTTAGAATAACATCTTCAGTTTTACAGCCAAAAGGGAGAGCGCCTTTATTTCGGTTTTTTGAAGATTTTAAAACATAAAGAGAGGGGGCCTCTTGGTAAGATTCAATGAATTCTGTTTCACTTTCGGCTCTTAAAACAATAGTTTGAATTCCAATTGGGGATAAACTAAAATGCAATCGTGCATTTTTATCAGTAAGACCTATTCCTTCATAGGCTCTAATATCTGGATATTTGGCTTGCAATTCGGGCTCGAAATTTGAAAATTCAGAAACTGAGAATTTTTCTAATTCTCCATTTTTATTAGGAATACTAATTTCGACCTTAGGTTTTTTTGCAATTTTGTTGGTTAAGCCTGCTAATGATTTTTCAAAGGTTTCTATGTTTAATTGAAATAAAATAGGGTCGACGTTGTTTGTGTCGGTATTTTTATTTTTTGAAATTAATGATGATTCTTTTTTTACTCTTTTCCATGGGGATTGAGTTTGAGCATAAAATGGTAACTGACAAATTAATACAAATAGAATTAGGGCGTATTTTCTCATGGTGAAAAGATATAATACTTCAAAAATAAGGAAATGATAAGTTCAATTCATTCATTTTAATTAATTATTTGTCAAATCCTTTATAACGTTAATATTTCTTTAACTAAAAAATACAAATCCTTTATAAAAATGCTTAAAATCAATCCCGGAAAAGGTTACAATTAAAATAGATACTATAAATTTGCAAAACCATAAAACAAAGACATTGAAGATTTTTCATTCTATAGAAGATTTTAGTTCCTCAAAAAAAACAATACTTACATTAGGTACTTTTGACGGGGTACATATAGGTCATAAAAAAATATTAGAGAAGCTAATTCAAAATACTAAAAATAAGGAATACGAAAGCCTTGTATTGACTTTTTTTCCACACCCTCGAATGGTGCTTCAGGATAAATCAGAAATTAAGTTGTTGAATACGATTCCCGAAAAAATCGACCTTTTAGAGTCAATAGGAATTGAAAACTTAGTTATTCATCCTTTTGATGAAAGTTTTTCAAGATTAACCGCAGAAGAATTTGTCAAAAATATTCTTGTCAATCAATTTCATATACACAAAATAATTATTGGTTATGACCATCGTTTTGGAAGAAATAGAACGGCCAACATTGATGATTTGATTCTTTTCGGTCAGAAATATGGTTTTGAAGTAGAGCAAATTTCGGTTCAAGAATTAAATGATATTTCAGTAAGTTCTACCAAAGTTAGAAAAGCCATCGGAAAAGGGAATATTGCCTTAGCTAATAATTATTTAGGGTATGATTATGTTTTAACTGGTATTGTAGTTGAGGGAAAACATTTAGGTAGAACGATTGGTTTTCCAACAGCCAATATAAATATCAAAGAAGATTATAAATTGATTCCCTTGAAAGGCGTTTATATAGTGAAAAGTATTCTTGAAGGCAAAACAGTTTTTGGTATAATGAATATTGGAACGAATCCGACAGTCGGGACAAATTCATTATCCATAGAAATTCATTTTTTAGATTTTGAAAACAATTTATATGGTCAAGAAATAAAGGTTTCTATCTTGAATTACATTCGGGAAGAACAAAAATTTGATTCTGTTGTAATTTTAAAAAAGCAAATTCAAAAAGACAAAGAAGTTGCTTTAGACTATATTAGAAAATTGCAATAATTTGTAAAAGAAATCACAAATAGATTTCTGTTTAGTCTATTTTTTGCGTAAATTTGATAGGTATTCCATTGTTTATTAGAGAAGTAATTTCTAACTTTTAAATTTAAACAGATGAAACTATCAAAAGAATTTTTTAACGGTTTTCTAATTTTTATTGGAATTGGACTCTTTTTTTTATTGATGGAGTTCTCAGGTTTAGCTAATTTGTATTACTTGCGTTTTTTTAATATTCTATTTGTTTTTTATGGCGCAGATCGAACATTGAAATCTAATTTTGCAGAGGGAAAGCTTCTTATTTCTGAAAATGCAGTTTCGGCACTTTTTACAGCTCTTGTAGGGGTCTTTTTAAGTATAGTAGGACTTATTGCTTATAGTTATATGCAAGGTGGTGATGCCTATGTGCAATCGCTATCTAAAACTCTATTATTTGGGGGGAACCCATCCATAATGACCTATTCTATCTCTTTGCTTTTTGAAGGGATTGTTTCAGCAGTACTAGTAACCTTTATTTTAATGTTGAGTTGGGATAGTCGGTATGTATCGGACAAGCATCAGAAATTATAGCTTGTTTACAGCATTTTTTTATACCATTAATTAAAAAATAGCTCAAATGAAACCATCAAAAGAAATCACAAATGGGGTACTTATTTTTTTAGGGATTAGTATTTATTTTTTGATAATGGATGCTTTAGGGTATGCGGATTTGTTTTATTTACGATTGTTTAATGTCTTCTTTGTATTTTACGGTGTAAATAGAACTATCGAAATGAATATTGCTGCAGGCAAAAGTAAGTTTGTTAAAAATGCAGTTTCAGCAATGTATACCTCTGTTGTTGGAGTAGTTTTGAGTATTATTGGATTAGTAATCTATAGCTATATGAAAGGCGGAGATGCCTATGTACAATCGTTATCAAAAACCTTTTTATTTGGAGGGAATCCTTCCATAGAAGCGTATTCTATTTGTTTGCTTTTTGAAGGCATAGCCTCATCAGTAATTGTTACGATGCTATTGATGTTGTTTTGGAACAATCGTCTCACTACAGATTAATTAGATTTTTCTTGTTATTTATCCGCAATTCCTTTTCAGTATTTTTAGATTGCTTCATTAGAACAATTTGACTACTTTTGATGCATTAAAAAATCGCATCGATGAGTATCACTAAACACAATTGGACTAAAGACGAAATTATTGCAATATATAATAAACCTATGATGGATTTGCTTTATGAAGCAGCTTCTATTCATAGAGAACATCATGATCCTAATGTCGTTCAAGTTTCAACATTATTGTCTATTAAGACTGGTGGTTGCCCTGAAGATTGTGGATATTGCCCTCAAGCTGCTCGTTATCATACGGATATTGAAGGTAACGATTTAATGTCGGTAAGTCAGGTTAAAGCGCAGGCGTTACGTGCTAAATCTGGAGGTTCCTCTCGTGTATGTATGGGAGCTGCTTGGCGAAATGTTAAAGATGGACCAGAGTTTGACCAAGTGTTAGAAATGGTACGTACTATTAATAAATTGGATATGGAAGTATGTTGTACATTAGGTATGATTACTGAAAATCAAGCACACCGTTTAGCCGAAGCAGGTTTATATGCATACAATCACAATTTAGATACATCCGAAGAATATTATAAAGAAGTAATTTCCACTCGTGGTTTTGAAGACCGTATTCAAACTATTGAGAACGTTCGTAAAACGAATGTTACTGTTTGTAGTGGAGGAATTATTGGAATGGGTGAAAGTATTGATGACAGAGCAGGAATGCTTGTAGCACTTTCAACTTTGAATCCACAGCCTGAATCAGTGCCTATTAATGCATTAGTTGCGGTTGAAGGGACTCCAATGGAAGAAGAAAAACCAGTTGAAATTTGGGAAATGATTCGAATGGTGGCAACTACTCGTATTGTAATGCCAGAAACTCAGGTTCGTTTGTCAGCAGGTAGAATGAATATGAGTCGCGAAGGACAAGCCATGTGTTTCTTTGCCGGAGCCAATTCAATTTTCGCTGGGGATAAATTATTGACAACTCCAAATCCAGATGTTGACGAAGACATGAAAATGTTTGAAATGTTAGGTTTGAATCCTCAAAAGCCTTTTACGAAAGTGTCTCAACCACAAACAGTAGAGGCAGCCGATTCTCAATTTGCTCCTTTAGGTGAAAAACCAAAATGGTCTAGACCAGGACATGAAATTGAAAGAAATTTAGAAGCTTCTCAAAAAGGAAAATAAATACCAAAAACCATTCGCGCTAACGAATGGTTTTTTTATTGAAAATAGTAAGTGAATTAATAAATAACTTTTTTTATTATAGTTTGTCCGTTTTCTAATGTTATTCTAATGAACAATATTTGATTATTATTTGGGTAATCCATAAAGGAGTATTCTTTAGTGTTAAGGTTGTCCTTTTGTAATAATTGATTCCCTAAAACGTTTAAAATCCGAATTACTTTTAGTTTTTCATTAGATGATTTTATTTTTAAAAAGTTGTTTTTAGTAGTTATTATAATTTTATTAGAAAGTGTTTCCGTTTCCTTTTTTAATAAATAATCATTAGTATACATTAAAACAAACCGATTGTCAAAAGTCCCTTTTTCGGTATAAAAACTATAAGGCCCTTCTTTAAGATTGGTAATTATATTTAGTAATGTGTCCTTCATATAGATGTTTTTATTTTTGAATATACCATCTACTTGTCCTATTGAAATCGTAAAATTACCTGAAATACTTGAACGATATCCTAATATGACTTCGTCCTTTTCGTCAAAAGGAATCGCTCGCCCTTGAATGACTAGATTTTTATTGTCAATGATAGAATAAAAATCAAGAAAGGGATTGTTGTTAAAAGTTTGTCCATCAAAGTCAGTTTCAAAAGCGTTAGAAGCATTCGGTAAATAGCCTATCAATGTTTGTTTGAAAGCTCCTTGAGTGTTGGTTAGATTCAGCCAGATTCTACTTTTATCGAGATTCTTGATTGATTTAGTTTGTATATGTGTTTTGAAAAATTGGGAATTGTCCAATGTATTGTGTGTATCGTCAAGTCGCATACTGTTTTTGAAAATTGCATTTCCAGGTGATTTACTGGCAACAAAAAATCCTTGTCCTGCTACAATATTTCCATTTGGAATATTCGTATTAGAACCACCTGAAATCATCGGAGTTTGAACAGCAGCAACACCTCCAGTCAAATTGTAGGAGGCATAATCATCCGATGTATAAGCATAATCCCCGCTGCCTGAAGTTCCATTGGTTATGTTTGTGCTTTTTTGAATGGCAGTATTATGTGTCCAAAAATAAATGGGTCCATCCAAATTGTTTGTGTTTTCAATCAAAAAAGCATCTGCATCAATTGCTGATGGATAGGGGTTTCCAATGAGATTGAATTGATTTGTCCCGTCAATAGGAACAGAAATGATGCCATTATTTGGAACTCCAATGAATGTAGCCAAGTAGGTGTTAGGAGAATTAGGAGCCTTATTGCTTTCTGGGCCTCGGATAATATAACCTAATCCTTTGCTCATAATTGTACTAGCACTTTCTTGTTTCCATTTGTCAGTAGATGCATTATATGAATACCATTTTCCTGAAAGTGTATTGGGTGAAAGTGCTCCAATCGTAAATCCAGTAACAGGCGATGACCAATAGGTATAGTCTAGATTACTAATTGGACTAGTAAGTCTTTTATACGAAATGTTGCCTGAATTTTGGGCATTGTCATTAAGTTGAATTAAACTTGAATTGTTCTCGAAATTTAGACTTCCTCCATTAACTTTTAATGCGTTTGTTATTTTTAGGTTGTGATTGGAATGCATTTGAATAGTACCTGAATTTATTTCACAACTGCAACTTTCAATATCCGTTGATGAATCATAATTGCCCTCAAAAATAATGTGATTGTTGCTGCTTGGATTTCCATTAGACCAGGAGGTTCCATCCCAAATAGTTGTTTTATTAATGATGTTAGCTATTGTTGAAGACTTTGATTGGCAATATTGATTAGCAATTTTAAAACTATAATTTCCTGCGTTAAGTCCTGAAATGGTGGAAGTATTTCCAGTGCCTCCTGACTGTATTATGATGTCATTTTGGTATAAATCCCAAGTTCCAGAAGTGGGTAAATTGAGGAGCACAATTGTGGCTGTTGCAGAAGTACAATCAGGTTGTGTTATTGTTCCTGTGATTGGTGTAGGAAGGTCACAGTCCACTACACCATTAAATGTAAATTCATTAATACTAAAAGTACCTGTAGTTGTAGTGCCTCCCCAAGCATAAAATCGAAAACTGATACTCGAATTAATATTTTGAAACGCTGTATCACTCAGATCGATTGGAGTCGGTGTGACTTCTACACCTGTATTAGCTATTGAAGGTGTAGTTATATTTGATATAAAACCATCTAAGCTTGTTCGAAAAGCAAAATTGATAGGTCCTGCGATACTTGAAACTTGTGCTTTATATGCTAAATTTGAAAAGTTAATTATAAAACCAGATTTTGGTGTTATTGTAAATTCAAAATAATCATTAACATCAAGTGATGTAGTGTTCCAATCGCGCGCATTATAACGATCATTACCAGTATTTCCATTCAATCCTGAACCTCTTCCTATACCTGAAACGGTGATATTTGCATCAATGAGTTGTCCATTTGTGTAAGGATTATTAGAACTAGGATTAGTATCCGTTATTGTGTTTTTAAAAATACTTTGACCAAAGGAAATATTATAATTACCTATAATGGAAATAATAAAGATTACTATTTTTCTCATTTACCTAAAACTTAGAAAGGATTTATTTTTCTAAAATTATAGTTAAAAGATAATTCTTACAATACCCACTTTTGGTGATTTTGCTTAAATTTTTATTTAAGAGTTTTTGTTTGCTATAAATAAAAATTCCCACTTAAATATTAAGCAGGAATTAAAAAGATTGGGAGTAATTTATTAATTGATTATTTTTTTATTGATGATTTGTCCGTTTTCCAAAATTACTTTTATAAGTAACACTTGTTCTGTCAATTTTGAGTTAGAAAGAATCGTTTCGAAATTATT
>JAHEBK010000088.1 GCA_024642295.1 Flavobacterium sp.
ACTTTGGAACGTATTGAAATCATGCAAGATTTACGAAAAGGATTGTTTGATGTTTTAATTGGAGTCAACTTATTGCGTGAAGGTTTGGATTTACCAGAAGTATCACTGGTTGCCATATTGGATGCCGACAAGGAAGGCTTTTTACGTTCGCATCGCTCTTTAACGCAAACAATAGGTCGTGCGGCGAGAAACTTAAACGGAAAAGCGATTATGTATGCTGATAAAATTACAGCCAGTATGCAAAAAACCATCGATGAAACAGAATACCGCCGTACGAAACAAATTAATTTCAACACTGCCAATAATATCATTCCTCAAGCCTTAAATAAAAAGATTGATAGTGCTTTCACTAAAAATCCATTGGTAGAATACGAATTAGGACATCCAATTCCGAATGCTGCCGAACCAATAGAGGAATATCTTTCTAAAACTGAACTTGAAAAACGCATACGAGAAAAGCGCAAAAACATGGAAAAAGCCGCTAAAGAATTAGATTTTATGCAAGCCGCCAAATTGCGTGATGAAATCAAGGCTTTGCAAGAGAAATTATAAAATAAAAAAACCGTTGTTCAGAATTTAGAAAACGGTTTTTTTGTTTGTAATAGTTAGTTGTTTTATTGTAATTCTACTTTTATCTTGTATTTTTTAGAATTTATAATCGTATCAATAGACCCAAAAGTAGCAATGCTTTTTTGTTCTTCTCTAAGGCGTTTCATTTCTATTTGACGTAAGCAGTTTTGAAAACGACTTACTTCTTTAAGTGTCGTAAGAATCAATCCTGGCACCGGCGAATTCTTACCTTCTTTATCTTTTGAAACCATTGTAAAATAAGAAGAATTACAGTGTTTTAAAACTCCTGTTTGAATATTCTCAGCTTCCACCCGTATCCCTACAATCATAGAGCTTCTCCCTACATAATTAACACTAGCTTTCATCGTTACTAATTCTCCCACTTCAATAGGCATCAAGAAATTGACCGTATCAACTGAAGCGGTTACGCAATAATTTCCTGAAAATTTAGAAGCACAAGCAAAAGCAATTTGATCCATCAATGATAAAATATAACCTCCATGAATTTTCCCACTAAAGTTAGTGTGAGAAGGAAGCATTAATTCTGAGATTGTAATATGTGATGAAGTTACCGTTTTAAAAGTCGAATCCATAGAATTGTACTTAGTGTTATTGAATGTTTTGTTTTTGTTCGGTCAAAGCTAAGAAATTATTTTTTGGTGCTTCACATAAAGAGCAACAATAGGTCTCAGGCAAATTTTTAAATAAGGTTCCTTTTTCAATTCCTTGTGACAAATCGCCGTATTCAGAATTGTATACAGTTAAGCAATCTTGACATTGATAAACATCATGAATTTTGTTTTCTTTTTTAATTGCTGTAGTATTTGTTGTTGTTTCCACAATAGTACTCCCAAGCAAGTTAAAATATTTTCGACTTAATTCAATTAAGATGTTCGGCAATTCTAATTTATCTACATCCTGTGCATGAACAATATATTCGCGACTGTTAGGATCAAAATTCTTAGCGTGTAAAACGTTAAAAGTATCTCTAATTTTTATCGATTCGAGGTCTTTTGGCAACTCATTTTTTTCAACTACAATTGAAGTAAAGTAGTGTCCATCTCGGTTATAATCCGATATTCCAAAAGTTAATCCGTAGGTACTAATATCAAATTGATCTAAGGTACGTACCAAAAATGTTTTTAGATTCAATGCCCATTCGTTAGCAACGGGTAAATGCCAGTTTAATTCTAATAGAGAATGGCGAACATTAATACCATTTTTTCCTAAGAATTTCTCCCAATCTAGTTTTTTATCTTTAGGTATTCCTTTGACAATAAATGATTTCCAAGGTGTGATACAAATTTTTCCAATTTTGCATTCAAAACAAAGGTCACATAATTCTTTTAAGAATTTCAAATCATATAAATTGTTTCTCCAATAGAGTCCAAGCCAATATTGATCAATCCCTAAACGATTCATCCCCTCGTAATAAGGAAAAGGATAAAAAGGAACATGCAGTGGTTTATCAATAGTTCTATTATTAGTATCCAAAGCATCATTGACCAGACTAAAAATCATATCGATCCCACAAGATTCTTGGCTAACAATTTTTTCGATTTCATAATAAATAGTAGCGATATCCCAACTATAAATTAATACTGGGTAGACTTCCATTCGTTCCCATTTTGGCAAACGAATGTACAAATACCAGTAATCTTCATGCTCAGAAGCTATAAAATTGATATGCCCTGTAAAAAGAGGCACCAACTGTTGTTTGGGGTCGGTAATATTAACTTTAAGTTCTGGCTGTTCTTTGAATTGCTCCAGTACATACAAAAATTTATTTCCTGTAAGCCAAGGCGTATTTCTAAATACATCTGTAGAAACATACGAAGAAACAATATTATTCCCACTAGTTTCATTCGGGAAAACAAAATGATATTTTCCTGCTTTTTCTTTATCTATAATTTGTAAGCCATCTGGAAAAATGATGTCTTGACGAGAGCCAAATGAAATCGTATCAAGTCCCTGGTCCATAGCCATATTAACAATATCTCTTAATTCTCCTGGAGACAACACCCCTCCTTTTACTATCAATCGTGTTAATTCCATATTTTTCTTTTTTTTAAGTTCCTAGTCCCTAGTGATTAGTCCTTAGTTTTTTGTCTTAAAATTTTTAGTGCTTAGCTTTTAATCCTTCAGAATGCTAGTCACTAATTACTATTCACTGAGTACTAAGTACTATCCACACTTGGCTAATAACTCTTTTACTTCCGTTTTACAACTACCACAACCTAATCCTGCCCCTGTCGATTTACATAATTCAGTAAAATTAGTAGTCCCAGCTTTGATTGCCTCTTCTATATTTCCGCTTCCTACTTGACTACAAGAGCACACTAATTTTCCTATTACTGGTTTGGCTTGTGAACCACTTCCTCTAAGCAATAAATTTCGTTTGTCAGACAATTCAATTTTGCTTTCAATCATGGTTTTGAATTCGGCAAACTCATTTTTGTCCCCCATCAATATGGCTCCAACTAATAAATCGTCTTTGACAATACATTTTTTGTAGTATCTCTTTTTTAAATCTGAAAAAACAATTTCCTCATAGGAATCATCATTTTCAGGAATTTCAATTTGTCCAATACTACACAGATTGATATCTTCCAATTTTAAGATATTCATCAAAACAGAACCATTGTAAAAACTACTAATATCACCCGCAATAAAGTTAGCCAAAATATCCGCCTGTTCTTCAGCCGCAGAAGTAATTCCGAACAACTGGTTGTTATATTCCGCTATTTCACCAATGGCATAAATGTTGGGTTGAGAAGTTTGTAAATATTGATTTACTCGCACTCCACGACCACAAGAAAGTCCCGTTTCTTTGGCTATTTCTATATTTGGAATCGTTCCAATGGCATAAACAATAGCGTTAGCGGTTAAGATTCGTCCACTTTTTAGGCCAATTTCAATTTCGTTAGGATTTTCCGTTTCAAAAACGGTGCTTACCTCATTGTCAAAGTAAATTTGAATATCTCTTATTTGGACTTCTTCGGCTAATAATTTGCTTGAGATTCGGTCTAATTGACGTTCCATCAAACGTGAGGCACGTTGAATAATCGTAATTTTTACGTTTTTGTGTTTTAAAGCGGCAGCCAATTCAAGACCTAGCAAACCTCCTCCAACAATTACTACATGTTGATCTTCGGCTGGAAGATTGGTAGCGTCTAAATAATTTTTTAATCGGTCGGCATCTTCTTTTTTTCGCATTGTAAAGCGTCCAGGCAAATGCAATTGTGCATTTTCAGGAATAAAAGGTCGGCTACCAGTAGCGATAATTAAGGAGTCAAAAGAATGTGTTTCTCCATTGCTATCGGTAATAATATTGGCTTTTGAATTAATGTTATCAATAGAAACATTTGATTTCAAAGTAATGTTCAGCTTACTTAAAGATTCAGCTTTTATCTTTTGCAAACTTTCCCAAGAAAGTTCATTAGTAACATATTCTGGTAATAATACACGGTTGTAAAATGGATTTTCTTCGTTAGAGAAAACGATAATTTCATCATTTTGATTGATTTCTCTATAGTTTTGAATAAATCTAAAAGCAGCTGCACCCGCACCTACAACCGCAATTTTTTCAAATTCTTTCTCATATTTTGTAACCGATACGGTTGTGAATTTAAAATCAGGCTCTTTTGATATGGGATCTACAACGGTATTGGTTAGGTTGTTTGTCCTATTTAAATCCTTATTCAATTGTTTACCCCAATGCATTGGTAAGAAAACAACCCCTTCTTTGATGGTGTCCGAAACCTTAGCTTTAACACGAACATCACCATTTTTACTATTCACAACAACAGTGTCACCATCTTCAACACCTGATTTAAAGGCATCAATAGGGTTAATTTCTAGCATTGGACTAGGAATATGCGACATTAATCGCGCTACTTTCCCTGTTTTGGTCATCGTATGCCATTGATCTCTAATTCTTCCTGTGGTCAAGATAAATGGGTATTTATCACTTGGCTGTTCCGAAGTATTATCGATAGAAGTAGGCAGGTTGAAAATCGCTTTTTGCGAAGGCGTATAAAACTTTTTATCCGTAAACAAACGTGGTGTCCCTGGATGTCCGTAATCTGGGACTGGCCATTGAAAAGTACCTTCGTTTTTTAAACGAGTATAATTTAGAAACGAAATATCAATTTTAGTATTTTTGGTTAACGCACAATATTCTTTATAAATTTCTTCGGTTGAATTAAAATTGAAACCTGTGAAATTCATTTTTTGAGCAAAACGAGTTAGAATTTCAACATCCGAAAGCGCTTCACCTGGAGGATTAATCCCTTTTGGTAAATAGGAAATACGTCTTTCAGAATTAGTCATTGTTCCTTCTTTCTCCAACCAACCTGCAGCAGGCAATAATAAATCAGCATATTTCGAAGTGTCTGATTTATGTGAAATATCCTGAACCACAACGAATTTAGCATTTTCCAATGCTTTTTCTACACGGCGTACATCAGGTAAACTCACCAAAGGATTGGTACAAATAATCCAAACAGCCTTCATTTTTCCTGATTCCAGAGCATCAAACATTTCTGTTGCCGTTAAACCTGGCTTTTCAGAAATAGCATCGACACCCCAAAAATCAGCTACTTCTTGGCGGTGTACTGGATTCGCTAATTCTTTATGAACCGCTAATAAGTTAGCCATCCCTCCTACTTCACGTCCACCCATTGCATTAGGCTGACCAGTCAAAGAGAACGGTCCAGAACCTGGTTTCCCTACATGTCCAGTCAATAACGAAAGATTTAATAAAGCGGTATTTTTATCCACACCAATAGCACTTTGGTTTAACCCCATTGCCCATAGTGATAAAAACCCTTTCGCTTTAGCAATAAGTTCCGCTGCTTTTTTTATTTCACTTACAGGAACCCCACAAAGTTGAGATGCTTTTTCTAAAGAAGTTGCTGCTACTAATTCTTTATAGGCATTATAGTTTTCAGTATGATTGTTTATAAAATCGTTATCTACATATCCTTTATCTATCAAACATTTAGCGATAGCATGGTATAAATAAATATCTGAACCCGGAAGAATTTGCAAATGCAAGTCGGCTGCTAAGGCTGAATCCGTTTTTCTTGGATCAACAACAATTATTTTGGTTTTTGGATTTTTCTCTTTGTGTTGCTCAATTCTTCTAAAAAGAATCGGGTGGCACCAAGCAGGATTTGCTCCAGTAATTAAGAATGTATCTGCTAATTCAATATCGTCATACGAGATAGGCACAGAATCTTCCCCAAAGGTTTTTTTGTATCCTACAACTGCTGAACTCATGCAGAGTCTCGAATTTGTATCTATATTATTGGTTTTCAAAAAACCTTTTACCAATTTGTTTACCAAATAATATTCCTCCGTTAAACATTGTCCTGAGATATAGAAACCTACACTATCAGGCCCATGTTTTTTTATAATTGACGAAAAAACTGCTGCTGCACGATCCAATGCCTCATCCCAACTCACACGTTCTTTAGGATGTGATTTACTCCATCTCATTTCAGGATACAGTATTCTGTCTGAGGTATCGTTGGCTACATAATGTAGATTCATTCCTTTAGAACAAAGCATGCCTCTATTTACAGGGTGGTCTTTATCTCCTTTTACGCTTACTCCATTATTAGAATCATTGGTTACAATTATTCCACATCCTACACCACAATAGGAACAAGTCGTTTTTATTTCTGAATTTTGCATTATTGAAGTCCTTTATTAATAATGAAAGCTTAGTTTCTCAATTTCGAAAGTGTAAAAATAAGTATTTTTACGTATAAATACGTATTTTGAATTCTTTTTTTTAATACTTTTGGAGAAAATAGATTTTAGGACCCTATATTGTAACTATTGTTTAATAATTTGCGCTATGAAAGAAGAATTGATAAATTGCAGTACTTGCATCAATGCTAATTGTTTTATCAAAAAGCATGTTCACTTAGAACAAATGAAAAAATTCATAGAGAAAAAAAACAGTTTTCTTTGTAAAAAATCACAACAATTTATCATTGAGGGCGCTCCCATTCAGGGATTGTACTTTATTTACAAGGGGAAAGTAAAAACAGTAAAAACGGGCATCAATGGAAAAGAACAAATTGTTCGTTTTACCACAAATGGGGACACCATTGGGTTTAGAGGCTTTGGAATAAGTAAGCGTTATTTTATTGGCGCTTATGCACTAGAAGACACTACATTATGCAATTTCAGCAATGATGACATGTTACAAATTCTTCGAGAAGTTCCCGAATTAACTTTTGATATGATGCTTTTTTATGCCGAAGAACTTCATAAAAGCGAAAACAATATTAGGAAACTGGCACAGATGAATGTTAGGGAAAGAGTCATAGATACTTTACTGTACATCCATCGAAAGTTTGGACAAAACAATACAGTTATTGGAATTGACTTATCAAGAAAAGAAATCGCTGATTTTGCAGGAACTACTGAAGAGCAAGTTATTAGAGTACTTTCAAGCCTTAAGAAAGAAAACTTAATACTAACCGT
>JAHEBK010000089.1 GCA_024642295.1 Flavobacterium sp.
GAAAGAGGTAAAATTGATTACGTGTATCATTCAACTGCAAGGAATTATGATGTCGTCATTTTGGGCTCTTCCCGCGCTAACAATCATTTTGTTTCTCAATTATTTGAGGAAAAAGGATTAAAAACCTTCAATTTTGGAATGAGTGGAGGTCATTTGTTTGAAGCTGATTTATTGTTGCAATTAATGATAGAACGCAATTATAAAATAAAGAATGTCATTTTGGAAGCTGATTTGAATCTTTCAAACGAACATAGAGCGGATGGGATTTCTTCTAAATTTTTACCTTATTTACATCATTCGGAGCTTATAAAAGATCATTTTAAAAATGAAGTAGATTTTAATGAGTTGTACTATATTCCTTTCTATCGATACATTGAGTTTGATCCCCAAATTGGATTTAGGGAAACTTATAAAGCCGCTAGAAAAGAGAAAACGAGTATTCTCAATAATAATGGTTATTATCCTTTATTGAAAAACAAAAAAGGAAACATGAAAAACAATCTTACTAATTTAAATCCTTTAAAGAAGAATAAATATTACGAAGATATCAAACGAATTTGCGCCCAAAATAATATTAAGTTTATCCCTATAATGACACCTATGTGTGAAAACACTAAGGGAATCAATTATTTCGAAAAAGTAAAAAAAGTCTATCCTGAGATTTATAATTATGAAAATGTGGTTATCGAAGATGAATACTTTTCTTCCTGTGGACACATGAATGACAAAGGCGCCCGACTTTTTACAACTAAGGTGATTAAGGATTTTTTTGAGAAATAGGTCTCGACTCCGCTCGACCTGACAGAGCGAATTGTGTATGGATAACGATTGTCACATCGAGCCATCGACTATCGCTCAGGACAGGCTGTAGTTGAGGTGTGTTTATTTAAGCAGCATTCAATCTGATAATACGAGTTATGAATTTTCTACGGTTGTCACATCGAGCCTTTCGACTATCGCTCAAGACAGGCTGTAGTCGAGATGCATTTAGAGAAGAAGAGTAACTGTTGAAATAGGTCTCGACTTCGCTCGACCTGACAGTGCGAGTAGTGAATCAACAACGATTTTTACATCGAGCCTTTCGATTATTGCTCAGGACAGGCTATAGTTGAGATGTTTTTAGTTAAGAAAATATAATTAATTTAGCTTTGATTTGAAAAGATATGAAGTTCTATTTTGTGTACATATTAAAATGTCAAGACGAATCTTTATATGTTGGGATTACATCTGATATAGAAAGGAGAGTAATGGAACATAATTCAGGTAAATATCCTGAGGCATATACCTTTTCAAGGAAACCTGTTCAATTAGTTTTTTATCAAGAATTCACAGAACCAAATCAAGCAATTGAATTTTAGAAGAAAATAAAAAAATGGAGCAGGGTAAAGAAACAAGCTTTGATTGATGAAAATTATGATAGATTACAACATTTATCGGAATGTAGAAATGAAACGCATTTTAAATATAATCTGTCAAGCAATGGAAAAGAAGAAAAGTAAATGGGTCTCGACTCCGCTCGACCTGACAGTACGTGTAGTGTATAGATAACGATTGTCACATCGAGCCTTTCGACTATCGCTCAAGACAGGCTGTAGTCGAGATGCACATAGAGAAGGAGAGTATTTGTTAAAACGGGTCTCGACTCCGCTCGACCTGACAGTGCGAGTCATGATTCAACGAGGTTTATCACATTAATCACTTTAGATATGCTCATCTATAAAAAAACAAAACCCTATGAAAATAGCATTCTTAACCCCGGAATATCCTCATCATAAAACTGGAAATTCAGGGGGTATTGGAACTAGTATCAAAAATTTAGCACAAGGACTTTTACAAGAAGGTTGTGTTGTAAAAGTATTGGTATATGGGCAAAAGGAGGACTCGATGTTTGAAGATGAAGGCGTGTTGGTGCAGCAAATTAAGAATGTAAAAGTCAAAGGTTTGTCTTGGTTTTTGACACAGAAAAAAATTGAAAAAGTGATCAATCAATTGGTGCAATCTAAGCAAATTGATATTGTTGAGGTGCCGGACTGGACAGGAATCAGCTCATTTATAAAAGTAAATTGTCCAGTAGTGATGCGTCTCAACGGGTCTGATACTTATTTTTGTCATTTGGATGGAAGAAAAGTTAAATGGAGGAATAAATTTCATGAAAAAAAAGCCATTCAAAATGCCGATGGATTGCTTTCTGTGAGTCAGTTTACGGCTGATAAAACAAATGAAGTTTTTGACTTAACCAAAGAGTTTGAAATTATCCCCAATTCGATTGACTTAGCTTCTTTTGAACGAGATTTAACTATCGATGAAGTCCCCAATACCGTTTTCTATTTTGGGAGTTTGATTCGGAAAAAAGGGCTTTTAGAATTACCACATATTTTTAATGAGTTGGTTAAACTTAATCCTGCTGCCCAATTGGTTTTAGTGGGGAAAGATGTTTCGGATATTATGTCTGGTTCGCCTTCGACCTGGGAGATGATGCAAAAACAATTTTCGGAGGAGGCAATCAAGCAAGTGAAGTATCTGGGTAGCGTAGCCTATGCTGAAATTCAAAAATATATCAACCAGGCTTCGGTTTGTGTTTTTCCTTCTTTTGCAGAAGCATTACCCGTTTCTTGGATTGAAGCCATGGCGATGCAAAAAGCAATCGTAGCTTCAGATGTAGGCTGGGCAAAAGAAGTTATCGATGATGGTGTCAACGGTTTTTTGGTCAATCCTAAAAATCATGAGGAATATGCCTCAAAAATGAATATATTGCTAACCAATCCAAAACTACGTGAAGAATTTGGAATGGCTGCTAGAGAAAAAGTAATCCAAAAATTTAGTATTTCAGTGGTTGCCAAACAAAGCTTGGCTTATTATAAATATTTAAAATTGAAAAATTGATTTTCGTTTATCATTCTAATGCTAAAATTGTCGCCGTAACCAACAGTGAGGGAGAATCCGTTGCTCGACCTGATGTAAGTTCTATTGCGGAAGGTTTGCATCAATTGGCACAGCATTTTAGAAATGAAAAAATCGTTTGGTGTCATATCGATTGTAAAGAAGTATTGAATATAAAAGCACTCAATGAACTTTTTCAACACGATAAAATGGTATTGTCCTATCGTCCTGATGGGGAAAATTATTTTGGAGCAATAATCGGCTATGTGGAGGAAACTTTATTTGTCAATGTAAATAAGAAGGTTCGTTTTCCAACTTGGCAAATGAGTAGTGTAGTGGGAATGATTCACGCTGCCGTTTTAAATAAAATAGGAAAGGGTATTCCTTTGGATGTCGATTTTGATTATTATTTATGTTCATTGGCGAAGTTGTGTATGCCTTTGGGAATATTGTGTTATTCTGAACCAAAACTTTTAGATAAAAATAGCACACATCTTGGAAATCAAGCTTCAACCAGCACTATTTATAGATTTGTCAAACAACATTATAAAACACAATGGATTTTTCTGTTGTTTTTGAATCGATTTCTGTATGAAAGAAAGTTGGATATAATGTCTTGCATATACTCACTTTGGTATACAAAAAGAAGAATTATTGGGGTTGATTTGAATGAGATCCAGGTAAAATCTTCAAAAAGTTCAAATCATTCTCAGACTATTGATGTCATTATCCCAACCATTGGCAGGAAAAATTACTTATACGATGTATTGTGTGATTTAAAAAAGCAAACACATCTCCCTGTTAAAGTGATAATAGTCGAACAAAATTTGGTAGAAAACTCGGAATCCGAATTGGATTATTTAGAAACCGAGACTTGGCCGTTTATTGTTGAGCATATTTTTACCCACCAAGCTGGAGCTTGTAATGCAAGAAATTTGGCTTTAGCAGCAGTCGAAAGCAATTGGATTTTTCTTGCGGATGATGATATTCGGTTTGAAAATGATTTTTTTGCAAACGCTTTTGATGAAATAAACAGATTAGGAGTGAATGCTGTTTCTTTTAGATGTTTTCAAAAAGGAGAGCCTACTCGATGGAATTCGGTTTTTCAATGGAGTAGCTTTGGTTCAGGCTGCAGTATAGTTGCCTCAAAAAGTATTAGGAACTGTAAATTTAATTTGGGGTACGAATTTGGCTTTGGCGAAGATAGTGATTTTGGCATGCAAATTCGCAATCAGGGAGAGGATGTTTTGTATTTTCCGGAACCTTCTATTTTACATTTGAAAGCACCCATGGGAGGTTTTAGAACTAAACCCATTTTAGAATGGCATAACCATTCCATCCAACCCAAACCTTCTCCAACGGTCATGCTTTATAAAATTTTGCACCAAACCAAAGAACAGATTTTAGGCTATGAAACGACTTTGTTTTTTAAATATTACAGCCAACAAAAAATCAAAAATCCGATAAAATATTATCTTAATTTCCAAAAGCAATGGCAACAAAGTGTGTATTGGGCGAATCAATTAAAAAATAAAAAATGAAATTTGCTTTAATTGTTTGTACCTACATGCGTCCTGAACCGCTGTTGCAGTTGTTGCAATCGGTTCAAAATCAGACACGATATCCTGATGAAATTTTAATCATAGATGGCTCGATAAATCAAGAAACAGCCTCAGTTTTAAAAGAGAATGCTTTTAAAAATCTAAGTTATTTTCTAGTTCCAGAGGAACATCGTGGGTTGACCAAGCAAAGGAATTATGGTATTCAAAAACTAAGTAAAGACATTGAAACGGTTTGTTTTTTGGATGATGATATTGTTTTAGCAGCGGATTATTTTGAACAATTATTACAGACTTATGATGAATATCCTGAAGCGTTAGGAGTAGGAGGTTATATTACTAACGAGACAAAATGGGAAAAAGTAGATCCTGATTATAAGGCTCCATTAAATGAGTTTTGTTTTGATGGTTGGAAACGAATGGACGGTTCTCGTTTTATTCTCCGAAAAAAGTTAGGATTGGATAGCGATTGCCCTCCGGGTTATTCGTCCTTATATTCCCATGGAAGAAGTGTGGGGTTTTTGCCACCCAGTGGAAAGACCTATGAAGTGGAAATGTTGATGGGAGGGGTAGCTTCTTTTAGAAAGCAAACCTTGGATGATTTTAAGTTTTCAGAATATTTTGAAGGTTACGGACTTTATGAAGACGCAGATTATACATTGCGAGTTTCTAAAACAGGAAAATTGTATCTGAATACGGCTGCTCAATTACAGCATTTTCACAATGCATCGGGTAGACCCAATCAGTATAAATACGGTAAAATGGTGGTGAGGAATGGTTGGTATGTATGGCGCATAAAAAATCCAAATCCTAAGTTTAAAGAGGTATTAAAATGGCATTCTATTACATTACTCTTGACAATCATCCGATTTAGCAATACTTTTACAACACACAAAAGAAAAGAAGCTTTCACCGAAGCAATGGGAAGAACCTTTGGCTGGTTGAGTTTGTTTTTTGTTACACCAAAATAAGAATATGACTTTGTTGCAATTGATTCAATCTGATTATAAGAAACACCAAAGATATGGTGGCAACTTTTTGGGAATTGTTTTTTTGACTCAAGGATTTTGGGCGGTGTTTCAGTATCGAATAGCACATTGGATTTATTCAAAAATCACCTGGCAACCTTTCCGATTTTTGGTAATGTTCTTTACTTTAATTTGGCAAAAAGTGATAGAAATGACTACAGGTATTTCAATTCCGGCTTCAGCAAAAATTGGACATTCTTTTTATATTGGTCATTTTGGAGGGATTATAATTAATGCCAAAACGATAATTGGTGACGACTGCAATATTTCCCAAGGGGTTACAATTGGGGTTTCAGGAATTAAAGACAATAGAGGCGTTCCTGTTATTGGTAATGCTGTTTATATAGGAGCCAATGCAGTTGTTGCAGGAAATATTTCTATAGGCAACAATGTGTTGATAGGTGCTTGTTCATTAGTGAATCAATCGGTTGTAAATGACGCAGTGGTTGTAGGAGTTCCAGCAGTGGTAGTTTCAAATAAAGGTTCAAAAGAGTATATTTAATGAAATTAATAGTTATCTCTACAGCGCCATTTATTTATAAAGAAAGTTCCGTTTATGCTTATGCTCCTTATGTGGAAGAATTAGTGATTTGGAACAAATATGTTGACGAAATAGGGTTTTGCTGTCCTGTTTGGAAAGACTCCAAAGGGCTATTAATCGCAAAACTGCCTTTTGAGTTCAATCGCCATTTTGAGTTAATTGATTTTAATTTGAATTCGGCTCAGGCTGTATTGAATTCGGTATTTTCCGTTTTCTATAATTCAATTATTTTGTTTAAGGCGATGATTTGGGCAGATCATATTCATCTGCGCTGTCCTGGAAATGTAGGTTTGTTAGGGTGTTTGTTACAAATCTTTTTCCCCCGTAAAAAGAAAACGGCTAAATATGCTGGGAATTGGGATCCGGAATCGAAACAACCATGGAGTTACCGATTGCAGAAATGGATTTTGAATAATTCCTTTTTGACGCGCAATATGCAGGTGATGGTTTATGGCGAATGGGAAAATCAGTCTCAAAATAGCAAACCTTTTTTTACGGCTACTTACAGTGAAACTGAAAAAACAGGTGTGCCAAAGAAGCCGCTTAACGATAAAATAAATTTTATTTTTGCAGGCACTTTAGTAAAAGGTAAAAATCCACTTTATGCTATTCAACTAGTAGAACTTTTACATCAACAAGGGCATGAAGTGCAATTGGAACTATATGGTGAAGGTGTTGAGAGAGATGTTTTAGAAAAATACATTCATGACAAGCAATTAGAACATTGTATTGAGTTGAAAGGCAATCAATCTAAGGAGTCATTGAAAAAGGCCTATCAACAAAGCCATTTTGTTATTTTGCCTTCCGATAGTGAAGGATGGCCCAAAGCGATTGCCGAAGGGATGTTTTGGGGTTGTGTGCCCTTGGCAACAAAAGTATCTTGTGTGTCGAATATGTTAGGGGAAGGTAGTAGAGGAATTATATTAGAGAAAAAATTAGAAAGGGATATTATACAATTGAAAGCTATAATAGCTAACCCGCTGGATTATAATGCTAAAAGTAGGAAGGCTTTAGAATGGTCTCAAAAATATACA
>JAHEBK010000090.1 GCA_024642295.1 Flavobacterium sp.
CATCACGCTAAATATTGTGACGAGGCTTATTTAAAAATCAAAAAAGCTATACAGGACAATTCTCCTTATGATTTATTAATAAGTGATTTATCATTTAAAGAAGACCATACCACTCCCAAACTATCAAACGGAGAAGAACTTATTAAAGCAGTAAAACAGCTTCAACCTAATCTTAAGATTATTGTTTTTACTATCGAGGACAAATCTTATCGAATCCGCTCTCTTTTTAACAATCATGGTATTAATGGATATTTAACAAAAGGACGTAATAGCATTCCGCAACTTAAAAATTTAGTTCAAAAAATTCATGATAGTGAGAATCCTTATATTACACCTGAATTATCTCATTTGCTAATAGAAAAATCTATTATCGAAATTGAAGACTATGATATAACAGTCTTAAAATTAATGACCCAAGGCTATACTCTAGATGAAATTGCAACAGAATTAAAAAAAGAATCTATTCAACCAAATAGCAGTAGTAGTATCGAAAAGAGAATTACAAAACTAAAAATGTACTTTAAAGCAACTAATAATGTCCAACTGATTGCTACTGTAAAAGACTTAGGAATTATATAAATAATGTTTTATTAAAAGTAATTTTCAAAACAAAATACCTAAAATGAGGTTTTCCTCAAAAAAAACACATTAAGTAGGTTTATTTTTGAAAAAAAATGAGATGCTTTTAAAAAACAATTCGCTACAATTACTCTTGATTGGATTTCTAATTGTTATAACAGGTTGTGAAAACAAAAAAAACACAAATACACCTAATAATCAAGAATTTACATCCCATAAACGATTAAATCATTCAGAGGATTTTAATTTAAACGACATCAAATTAGATTATGCCTATTCCGTAAGTGGCAGTGACGAAAACGGCAAAGAAATCCACGGAAGAATAAACTTAGAAGGTGAATTTGGAGAAGGTATGTTAATTGGAAATGCTGATATGCCAAAAATTGATGTCGTTATCGAGACAGGACAAAAGGGACAGCTATTAGGCATTGACACCTATGGAAATAAATATTTTTTAAACTTAGCTAAACCTGATTAATACATTATTTAACTTCTGAAAACTACCCTGTTTCCTATGTTTTCAACTTCTTTTTTCTTGCTGCCGGAAACAATACATTATTTAAAATCAAACGATAACCAGGCGAATTAGGATGCAAATCCAAAACTGTAGGTGCATCACCCACTTGATGTTGATAATCTTCTGGATCATGACCACTATAAAAAGTAAACATTCCCTTGCCTTTTTCTCCATGAATATAACGCGCTTCTCCATTAAGTTCACAGGTTCCCATTTTTAAAACATTCGACTTAATTAAAGCAGCATCAAATGCAGTAGTTTGCCCCATGAAGCCTTTTACTAACTGTGTATGATTTTGACACAACATACTAGGAATAGGATCCCATTTGGCCGAAAATTCCATAAGTGTAAAATAATCGGCATCCATTGGAAGTCTTCTATTTTCGGTTGTATCAATATCTGAAAACTCATACTTATCAGGTCTTCGCTCTAGCGTAAAATCTTTGAAAGCAAAGGAATTCTGGAAATTTAATTGGGATTGATAATTGGAATCGGATGGATCACCATCAAACATGGTTTCACAAATATCGACACCGTCTGCAGCAAGAGCAATATCAAAACTATCAGTGGCTGAACACATGGCAAACATAAAACCTCCGCCAATGACAAAATCACGGATTTTTTTGGCAACCGCTCCTTTTTCTTTTGAAACTTTTGGATAGCCCAATTTAGTCGCTAAATCTTCGGCATTCTTTTTTTGTTCAATATACCAAGGAGTACTTCTGTAGGCTCCGTAAAATTTCCCATATTGTCCCGTAAAATCTTCGTGATGCAAGTGTAACCAATCGTATAAAATAAGTTGATCACTTAAAACTTCTTCGTCATAAATAGGTGTAAATGGAATTTCGGCATAAGTCAAAACAAGTGTTACGGCATCGTCCCAAGGTTGTTTTCCTTTTGGAGTATAAACAGCAATTTTTGGTGCTTTCTCTAGAATAACGGTTTCCATATTTTGAGATGGACTTGCAATTTCGTTTAGAATTGTATTGGTTTCACCATCAGATAAAACTTCGAAACTGACACCACGAATTTGACATTCTTTCCGAATATCAGCAGCATCGGGAAGCAGAAAAGAACCGCCCCGATAATTGAGTAACCAACTCGCTTTGTATTTTTTGTCCAAACACCAAAATGTAATTCCGTAAGCCTTAAGGTGATTTTTCTGTGTTGTTTCATCCATTGGCAACAAAATAAAAGAAGCCTTTAATGAAAATGAAATCAGGAGAAGACCAATAATGAACACCTTTTTAAAAACCATTTTACCTATTTTTACTCAAAGATAACGGTTTTTTCTATTTTATTAAATTTTCACAAATAAGCAATTAGGCATAAAACAAAAAACTTTGTCAAAAAAATATTGACAAAGTTTTTATATATTCTAAAACAGCATTTATTTTTTAAAAAGGCATATCACTATCATCATCGTCATCATCATTAAAGCCACTCCCGAAAGGCTCATTTGCGGATGGTAAATTTTTAGTGATAAACGAACTTTCATCTTGGTTCATTGATGAAGGCAAATCATCGTAATTACCAGAAAAGTCATCTAAGTTATCAAACTTACCTAAATGACCAATAAACTTCAAACGTACGTTTTCGATTCCACCATTACGGTGTTTAGCAATCATAATCTCTGCTTGTCCAGTTGTTGGCGAAGCTTCATCATCATCCCATTCATCAATTTTATAGTATTCAGGACGGTATAAGAACGATACAATATCCGCATCTTGTTCAATCGCACCCGATTCACGAAGGTCAGAAAGCAATGGCCTTTTACTAGAACCACGTGTTTCAACAGCACGAGACAACTGAGAAAGTGCAATAACAGGAACGTTTAATTCTTTTGCAAGTGCTTTTAAATTTCGAGAGATTGTAGAGATTTCTTGTTCACGATTTCCACCACCTTTAGAATTCCCCCCAGCTGTCATTAATTGTAAATAATCAATAACTATAATTTTAATTCCATGTTGTGACACCAAACGTCTTGCTTTAGCTCTAAGGTCAAAAATTGAAAGCGAAGGTGTATCATCAATATACAAAGGTGCTTTTTCAAGATTTTTCACCTTAGTACTCAACATTGTCCATTCGTGAGGCTCTAATTTACCTGTTCTTAATTTTTCAGATGACAAGCCTGTTTCTGATGAGATCAAACGTGTAATCAACTGAACTGAAGCCATCTCTAAAGAAAACAATGCTACTGGATGTCCATAATCGATAGCCATATTCCTAGCCATAGAAAGTACGAAAGCCGTTTTTCCCATCGCAGGTCTTGCTGCAATAATAATCAAATCCGAAGGTTGCCAACCTGAGGTCAGTTTATCCAAATTGGTAAAACCAGTCTCAACACCACTCAACCCTTCTTGTTTACTAATTTCTTCAATTTTCTTTTTGGCTTGTAAAACTAAACTTTGTGCAGTCTCTGAACTACGCTTAATATTTCCTTGCGTTACTTCGTATAGTTTTGATTCTGCTTTATCTAATAAATCAAAAACATCCGTTGTTTCATCATAAGAATCTTCGATAATTTCTGAAGATATTCGAATCAAACTACGTTGAATAAATTTTTGAAGAATGATGCGTGAGTGGAATTCAATATGTGCAGATGATGATATTTTTTGCGTAAGTTGAATTAAATAAAAATCACCTCCCGCTAAATCTAATTTGGCATTTTTTCTTAATTGAGCTGAAACAGTCAATAAATCAATTGGCTGAGTTTCAGTAAACAATTGAACAATGGCTTCAAAAATATGTTTGTGCGCTTCTTTATAAAAAGCATCCGGTTGCAGAATGTCAATAACATCATCCACCCCTTTTTTATCAATCATCATTGCTCCAAGAACAGCCTCTTCTAGCTCAATAGCTTGAGGTGGTAATTTCCCTTTTTCAAGACTAATAATTGTTGATTTATCCACCTTAACTGGATTTATATTTTTGAAATTTTCCATGTAGCGAAAGTAACGTAATTTATAAAAATAAGCGTATTAAGTTATTACTAATGATTGTTTACAACTTGACATTTTTTGTTTATAAGGCAAAAAAAATCCGAAACGATAAGGCTTCGGATATATTTTTTAAAAGTAAGATATTACTCTTTAAACTCACCCATCTTACAGTATTTATCCATTCTCTGAGCGATTAATTCTTCTGTTGATAAAAGTTTTAATTCTGCTAATCCTTTCAAAATATATTCTTCAACTGTCTTAAAAGTAGTTTCTCTATCGTAATGAGCACCTCCAAGTGGCTCTGGTATAATATCATCAACTAGTTGCTGTTTTTTCATATCTGCAGAAGTCAACTTCAATGCATCGGCAGCACGTTCTTTGTATTCCCAGCTTTTCCATAAAATAGAAGAACATGATTCTGGTGAAATTACAGAATACCAAGTATTCTCCAACATATAAACGCGGTCACCTACTCCAATTCCTAATGCTCCACCTGATGCTCCTTCACCTACAATTACTGTAATAATTGGCACTTTCAGACGAACCATTTCGAAAATATTTCTAGCAATGGCTTCACCTTGTCCTCGTTCTTCGGCTTCTAAACCTGGGTATGCACCAGGAGTATCAACTAAAGTCAAGACAGGAATATTGAATTTCTCTGCCATTTTCATCAAACGCAATGCTTTTCTATACCCTTCTGGATTAGCCATCCCAAAGTTTCTATATTGACGCGTTTTAGTATTGTATCCTTTTTGCTGACCAACAATCATAAAAGATTGCCCACCAATTTTTCCTAAACCACCAATCATTGCTTTATCATCTTTAAAACTACGATCTCCATGAAGTTCTAAGAAGGTTTCTCCACAAATCGCATTAATATGGTCTAAGGTATACGGTCTATTAGGGTGTCTTGACAATTGAACTCTTTGCCAAGCGGTCAAGTTCTTGTAAATATCCTTTTTCGTATCTAACAGTTTTTTTGTTATTTGTTTGCAAGTATTTGTTACGTCTACATCCGACTCTTGCCCAATAACTTGGCATTTTTCCAACTGCTCTTCTAATTCTTTTATTGGAAGCTCAAAATCTAAATATTCCATAGGATTTGTGCGTTTTTATTTTATTTGGATTGCAAATATAAAATATTAAATCGTTTTAGCCTTTTAATTTTTTGTTTAAGTCTTAAATTGTTAACAAAACAGACGTTAATCTAAAATGGATTAAAAAAGTCAAACAATTTTAATTTATTTAAAAATAATGAATTCAATTCAATTAAATGTTTTTTCAGCAGCCAGTTGTTCTCTTGTTTTATACGCTTTTAAATATTCTCCTTTAGGCTTCCCATCATCAAATGAACTGAATTTTATAAAAGCACGCACTCCTTTACGTGCTTCTTCATTACTAAACCCCTCATATTCTATACGATACAAGGCTGAATACATCTCGGCTCGTCCTGTACCATGATAGCAATGTATTAAAACAGGGTAATTGTCTTTATTATCCATGATTTTAAAAAAAACATCTAAGTTATTTTGATTTGGAACTTGATCAGAACCATTATTAAAATAATTTACACCATCTATCTTGGCAATTGCTTCCTTTTCGGCAGTCAATTCTTCCGGAATTTCAGGATTATTGACTAAATCATTAGTTCCAGGAAAACGCAAATCAACCACTGATTTAATATGATATTTCTTGATATAACTTTCTAATTCATCTGGTGGAATAACTCCTGATTTAAAGACCTTTCCTTCTGTGATGGTTTCAAAATTATGATTGATATTCATATCATAAACATACTTTCCAACAATAATTAGGATTATTGCTAAAACTGAAAATCCTATTATTTTTGTATTTTTTTTCATTACTAACTATTTATTTAGTTGTTAATTTTTTATCTACCACTCGCTCCATATAGTCTTGAATGAAAGCTTTACAATTTAATTCGATAGCATTCATTGCAGCGTTTCTATTGTTAATCAAATTATTTTTCAGCCCTTTATCATCTTTGTCATAAAAACCAAGTGCTTTTTGACCATCAAAGGTACAAATATAATTCCCCCTTGAAAATTGATAAATAGTCCCTGTAGAATTAATAACAAAAGGGGAACTCGATTTTTTATCTATCAAACTACGCCCCCAACTTCTAAAAGGCTTATCGTAACCAATCATATCTAAAATAGTAGGGTAAATATCAATTTGTTGTGCTAAATCAGTATCTACTCCAACATAGTCACTATTGGGTTTGTAAATCAAAATAGGAACTGCAAAACGATTTATTGGTTTTTGATATTCATCATAAAAAATTTGATTACCATGATCAGCTACCAAAACGAAGATTGTATTTGAAAACCAGGCTTCTTTTTTAGCTTCATCAAAAAATCTTTTTATAGCGTAATCTGTATACTCTGCACATTTATGGATTGGCACACCTCCTTCATGGAATCTATTTTTATATTTTTCAGGAATAATATAAGGTTCATGTGACGACACAGTAAATACAGATGCGAAAAAAGGAGCCTTTTTAGTATCCAATGTCTTTTTCATAAATTGTAAAAAAGGTTCGTCCCAAATTCCCCAAAAACCATCAAATTCTGAATCATCATTAAACTCGGTACGCCCATAATAATGATCAATTCCTAAGATATTACTAAACCCCAAAAATCCCATCGAACCATTGGCAGCACCATGGAAAAAAGAGGTGTCATAACCTTCTCCTTTCAAAGTAGATATAATTGATTCAATTTTTTGTTTTGGATAAGGAGAAGACGTAAAAGCATCTTTAAAAGATGGAATTCCTGCCAAAACGGATGACATCCCGTGAATCGACTGGCGTCCATTTGCGTAAGCGTTTGTGAATATCAAACTGTGTTGTGCCAAGGAATCCAAAAATGGAGCATGACTTTTATAATTCGGGATATTAGCATCTTTGTTAAAGGCAC
>JAHEBK010000091.1 GCA_024642295.1 Flavobacterium sp.
ATTAATAATTTACCACTTAAAACCTCTCCAATTTCAAGAATGATTTTAAGCACTTCTGTTGCTTGAAAAGTCCCTATTGTATTTGGTAAAACGCCTAATACGCCAACAGTTTCACAATTAGAAACCGAGTCTAATGTTTCTTTTTCTGGGAATAAACAGCGATAACTGGGTCCATTTTTATAGTTAAAAACAGAAACTTGGCCTTCAAATTTATATATGGAAGCATAGACTACTGGAATTTTTTGATGTACCGAAACATCATTAATGAGGTAACGGAGGGCAATTGTATCCGTACAATCAACAATGATTTGATAATGGGAAACAATTTCAAAAGCATTGTTTTCGTTAAAAAAAGCATTTACCGCTTGAACTTCAATATCAGGATTTAGTAATTGTATTTTTTCCGCAGCAGTCTGTGCTTTACTTTTTCCACAATCTTGTAAATTGTATAATAACTGACGATGTAAGTTGGTTTCTTCAACAATATCTCCATCAACAATTCCAATTTTGCCTACTCCTGCAGCGGCTAAATTTTGCAAGACAGGGCACCCTAAACCGCCAGCGCCAATCACTAAAACGCGAGCATCTCGTATTTTTTGTTGTCCGGCTTCACCTATTTCAGTAAGTATTATTTGTCTGTTGTAGCGCACTTTTTTGGAATTTTAAAATTGACGGGTTGTTTTTTTAACCTCCTGCAAACGGGGGCAACAAAGCAATTTCGTCATGATTTTGTATTGAAACATCTGTTCCAGCGATAGCTTGGTTAACTGCTATAGTGTAATTTGTTTTTTTTAAATCAGGATAGTTTGTTTCCATAACCGATTTCAAGAAAGCAACCGTTGTATTGGTTTCTTTAAGGGAAACTTGCTCTTCTTTCTTGTTGGTTATATCGGCAATCAAGCCAAAATATTTTGTATTAATAATCATGATTGTAATTTTTCGTATTCTTCGGGTGTATTTATGTTTTGTACTTGTTTGTTCCATTTTGTAGGTACAACCAATGTTTGGTGTGACATGTCCTCAATGACTTCACGTAGCTTTAATTGTTTAGCAGCCATATGTTCTCCAAAAACAGTTTTACAGGAGCGATCATATATGCCAATTAATGGACTTGCTTTGTCTCCTACCTGTACCTGTGTCATCATATAGGAATCCTCATGTTTATTAGCAATCCATTGTAGTAAATCTGATGAAACTAGGGGAGCGTCTACACTTAAAATGAAATTAAATTTAGTTTTTGAATGTTTTAAAGCAGTATAAATCCCGCCTACTGGTCCTTTCTCTGTTATTATATCTTCAATACGAGTGTATCCTAAAAAATCATAGTCAGCGTTTGCAGACACAATTACAATGTTCGTTCCTACTATAGGTTCTAAGGCGTTACAGATATGGCTGATAAAAGGCTTGTCGTTCAAAGGGAGTAAGCCTTTGTCTCTTCCCATGCGTTGGCTTTTTCCTCCTGCAAGTATGTAAGCTGTAATTTTATTTTCCATAAGCGCTACAGTTTTTTATAATTTGTGCTTTTTAAATTCGGTATCCAAAAAAGACCAACAACTTGAATTGATAGCTTCAAAAGCATTGATGAGCGATTGGCCATAGGGTGTTAAGACAGTGCCGCCGCCTTTAGTGCCGCCTACTTGGGTTTCAATCAAAGGGTGTTTAGATGCTTTGTTGGAAGCGTCGACTAATTTCCATGCTTTCTGGTAAGATAATTCCATTACTTTAGCAGCTTTGTTTAAGGAGCCTGTTTCAGCAATCAATTTCAGTAATTGAACGCGTCCATCGCTGATGAGAATTCCATCGTCAGTTTCAATCCAAATTTTACTTTTTATTTTCAAGGAGTTCTTTTAATAAACGTTATACTTTTGCAAATATAACGAAATGATTTTTAGGAAAAAATTTGAAAGTGAATTTCTTTTTCTTGTTTTGAATTGAAATTAGTAAAAATAGAGGTCTTGATTTAAGTTTGAAAAATTATTTAAAAATCAACAAGGTTAATTCATAAATAATTTTTACATTTGCGCCCTTAACGAGAGGAGGTGTCAAAATTATGTTAATTATACCAATTAAAGACGGAGAAAATATCGATAGAGCATTAAAGCGCTATAAAAGAAAATTTGATAAAACAGGAACTGTTCGTCAATTGAGAGCACGTACTGCTTTTATTAAGCCGTCTGTTAAAAACAGAATGAAATTCCAGAAAGCTGCTTACATTCAAAACATGAAAGATAGTTTAGAAAGTTAGTATTATTTCTTTCCAAAATAAATACCGTTAGTGGTCAAAGTTTAGTAACTTTGATGCTAACGGTTTTTTTATGGCTACAATTATCGATTTATTTAAGGATTATTTATTGAAGGAGAAGAATTATTCTTTGCATACAGTTGGTGCTTATGAAAATGATTTGTTAAGTTTTCAATCTTTTAATGAAGGTAATTTTGGGGAAGAATCAATTGTAAATGCTAATTACGGCCAAATAAGGAGTTGGATTGTTTTTCTCGTTGATGAAGGTTTGGTGGCGGCTACTGTAAATAGAAAAATAGCTTCCTTAAAAGCTTTTTATAAATTTCTACTCAAAACAAAACAAATAGAGGTGAATCCATTGTTGAAGCATAAGTCTTTAAAAGCTTCAAAGGTGCTTCAAATTCCATTTTCTGAAAAAGAAGTAACTCAGGTTATGGCTCAGGTTGAAGGTGTTGATGGATTTGAGATGTTGCGAAACAAGGCGATAATTAATTTGTTTTATGGAACTGGTATCCGAAGAGCTGAACTAATCGAGTTGAAAGTTGTTGATGTTGATTTCTCGAATAATACTCTTAAGGTTTTAGGTAAAAGAAATAAAGAAAGGATTGTTCCGTTGCTTCCAATTGTGAAAGAAGAGTTAGTTCGGTATAGTAATGAAAGAGCTTGTTTGGAAGTAGTTGAAGATATTGATTTCTTTTTTCTAACAAAAAAAGGTTTAAAGTTGAATAATTCGTTTGTTTATAGATTAATAAATTCATACTTTAGTACGGCTTCAGAAAAAGTAAAAAAAAGTCCGCATATCTTGCGACATACATTTGCGACACATTTACTAAATAATGGAGCGGATTTGAATTCAGTAAAAGAATTATTAGGACATTCTAGTTTGGCTTCGACTCAAGTGTATACGCATAGTAGTTTGTCTGAGCTTAAAAAAGTTTACGAAAAAAGTCATCCTAGAAATAAAAAATAATTCGCAATTAAGTTTAACCATTAAATAAGTATTGATTATGAAGGTAAGTATTCACGCAGTCAACTTTAATGTTGACGGAAAGTTAGTTGGTTTTGTTCAAGAGAGAATGGATAAGTTGGAGAAGTATTATGATAAAGTAGTGTCTTCAGATGTTTATTTGAAAGTCGAGAAAACGAGTGATAAAGAAAATAAAATTGTTGAGGTAAAAATAAATGTGCCAGGCGATGGTTTTTTGGTGAAGAAACAGTGTAAAACCTTTGAGGAGGCAGTGGAGCTTTCTGCGGAATCTTTAGAACGTTTATTGGTGAAAAGGAAAGAAAAAATACGTGCACACGCTTAATATAAAATTTTTTTTAAAAAAATGTTTTGATTGAGAGATAAAATATATACATTTGCAGTCCGTTAGAAATAGCGGACTTTTTTTATTGATACTGCCAGCGTAGCTCAGTTGGCTAGAGCAGCTGATTTGTAATCAGCAGGTCGTGGGTTCGAGTCCCTCCGCCGGCTCTAAAATAGCAGTAATATTGTTTTTGTTTGGTGCAAATTTAATATTGAAAATAAAAAAAGAGGGGAGATACTCAAGCGGCCAACGAGGGCAGACTGTAAATCTGCTGTGTGAACTTCGCAGGTTCGAATCCTGCTCTCCCCACCAAAAAAAGTTTAAAATATCAAGTTTTAAGTTTGTTAAAACATGAAACATAAAACTAAAACTTTACCGCCGGTGTAGCTCAGGGGTAGAGTGCTTCCTTGGTAAGGAAGAGGTCTCGGGTTCAATTCCCGACATTGGCTCAATAAAAAATTTTGAACACTAATAAATTAATAAAGATTAAAATCTAAGTAAAATGGCAAAAGAAACCTTTAATCGTTCGAAACCGCACTTAAATATAGGTACAATCGGACACGTAGATCACGGAAAAACTACATTAACTGCTGCAATAACTAAAGTGTTATCTGATGCTGGTTACTGTCAAGCAAAATCTTTTGATCAAATTGATAATGCTCCTGAAGAAAAAGAAAGAGGTATTACAATTAATACATCTCACGTTGAGTATGAAACTGCTAACCGTCACTACGCACACGTTGACTGTCCAGGTCACGCGGATTACGTAAAAAACATGGTTACTGGTGCTGCTCAAATGGATGGAGCTATCCTTGTAGTAGCTGCAACTGATGGACCAATGCCACAAACTCGTGAGCACATCCTTTTAGGACGTCAAGTAGGTATTCCACGTATTGTTGTTTTCATGAACAAAGTGGATATGGTTGATGATGCTGAGTTGTTGGAATTAGTAGAAATGGAAATTAGAGACTTATTGTCTTTCTATGAGTACGATGGTGATAACTGTCCAGTTATTCAAGGTTCTGCTTTAGGTGGATTGAATAATGATGCTGCATGGGTTCCTAAAATTCTTGAATTGATGGAAGCTGTTGATGCTTGGATCGAAGAGCCAGTACGTGACGTAGCTAAACCATTCTTGATGCCAGTTGAGGACGTATTTACAATTACAGGTCGTGGAACTGTTGCTACAGGTCGTATCGAAACTGGAGTTGCTAACACTGGAGATCCAGTTGAAATCATCGGTATGGGAGCTGAAAAATTAACTTCTACTATTACTGGAGTTGAGATGTTCCGTAAAATCCTTGATAGAGGAGAAGCTGGAGATAACGTAGGTTTATTGTTAAGAGGTATTGATAAAGCTGATATCAAAAGAGGTATGGTTATTATTAAGCCAGGTTCAGTAAAACCACACGCTACTTTCAAAGCTGAGGTATATATCTTGAAAAAAGAAGAAGGTGGACGTCACACTCCATTCCATAATAACTACCGTCCACAGTTCTACGTACGTACAACTGACGTAACAGGAGTTATTACTTTACCAGAAGGTGTAGAGATGGTAATGCCAGGTGACAACTTAACAATCAATGTTGCTTTGTTGAGTCCAATCGCAATGAATGTTGGATTACGTTTTGCTATCCGTGAAGGTGGTAGAACTGTAGGTGCAGGTCAGGTAACTGAGATTGTAGCATAATTCATTAATAATAAATTTATAGAACCAGTAACTACTTCGGTTGTTACTGGTTTTTATACGGGCGTAGTTCAAGGGTAGAATAGCGGTCTCCAAAACCGTTGATGGGGGTTCGAATCCCTCCGCCCGTGCAATTAAAAAATAAATCATAATGGCAAAAATTGGTACTTACATTTCAGAGGCATTTGAAGAATTAAAATCAAATGTAACTTGGCCAGAGTGGGCTGAGGTGCAGCGACTAACTATTATTGTTGCTGTTTTTTCAGTATTGTTTGCTTTGGCAACTTGGGGAGTTGATGAAGTTTTTGCAAAAGCATTAGCAGGATTTTTTAACTGGATTAAAGGGTAATAATTGACATGACAGAGAATAATTTAAAAAAATGGTATGTCGTTAGAGCTGTAAGTGGTCAGGAAAATAAAGTGAAAGCTTATATTGAAACTGAAATCTCTAGACTTGGAATGGCTGATTACGTTTCTCAAGTTCTTGTTCCTACTGAAAAAGTAGTTACGGTAAAAGAAGGAAAGAAATTAGTTAAAGAAAAAGTTTATTTTCCAGGTTATGTTATGATTGAAGCAAATCTTGTTGGTGAGGTTCCTCATATTATAAAGTCAATAACTTCAGTTATTGGTTTTTTAGGAGAAACTAAAGGTGGTGAGCCAGTGCCATTAAGGATTTCTGAGGTGAATAGAATGTTAGGTAAAGTAGATGAGTTAGCAGTAAACACTGATAATCACGCAATACCGTTTAATTTAGGAGAAACCATTAAAGTAATTGATGGTCCGTTTAATGGATTCAACGGTACCGTTGAAAAAATTAATGATGAAAAGCGTAAGCTTGAGGTAATGGTTAAGATTTTCGGAAGAAAAACACCATTAGAGTTGAGTTTTATGCAAGTTGAAAAAGTATAATTTTCGTTACACTATAATAATTCACATCGATTGCTTCCGTAAATTGTTGTGTTAAATTTTTTAAAAAATGGCTAAAGAAATTAGTAAGGTAGTTAAACTACAAGTTAAGGGAGGTGCTGCGAATCCGTCGCCACCGGTTGGACCTGCTTTAGGAGCTGCTGGGGTAAACATCATGGAGTTCTGTAAGCAGTTCAATGCTAGAACACAAGATAAACCTGGCAAAATATGCCCAGTACAAATTACTGTGTATAAAGACAAATCATTTGATTTTGTCGTTAAGACTCCTCCTGCAGCAGTTCAGTTATTGGAAGCTGCAAAGCTAAAATCTGGTTCAGGTGAGCCTAATCGTAAAAAAGTAGCTAGTGTTACTTGGGAACAAATTAGAGCTATTGCTGAAGACAAGATGCCAGACTTAAATGCATTCACAATGGAGTCTGCAATGAGTATGGTTGCTGGAACAGCTAGATCTATGGGTATAACTGTATCAGGAGACGCTCCTTTTTAATTAAGAGAAAGACATGGCAAAATTGACAAAAAAGCAAAAAGAGGCTGCTTCAAAAATTGAAAAGAACAAATTATATACTTTAAAAGATGCTGCTGCATTATTAAAAGTTATTGCTTCTGCAAAATTTGATGAGTCTGTTGATATCGCAGTACGATTAGGGGTAGATCCTAGAAAAGCGAATCAAATGGTAAGAGGTGTGGTAACATTGCCTCATGGAACTGGTAAAGATGTTAAAGTATTGGCATTAG
>JAHEBK010000092.1 GCA_024642295.1 Flavobacterium sp.
CAAATTCTATTATGGTTTAAAAGGAGCTATTTCCAAAGGTGAAGGTCGTAACTGGGTTAGAACATCTGATGACGGAATTGCTTTGACAGGAAAATTAGAATTGTTTCCATTAGGAGCTTTTACCAAGCATGGTTCTACTTTTGAAGCTGATTTGATGAGAGAGAAAACGCCAAAATTAATGTTGTCGGGAGCTTTTAATCAAAATAATAAAGCATTAAGATCTCAAGGTGAGTTAGGAAGTCTTCTTTATGAATCTAGAACGTTGAAATCTGTTTTTGTGGATGCTATGTTTAAATATAATGGGTGGTCAGCAACTGGTGCCTATATGTCAAGAGCTACTCATAATCCTATTACTGTTGATGCTTTGGATATCACTAAAACTCAAGCCGTTTTTGTTGGTCATGGTTATGACGCTCAATTGAGTTATGTTTTTCCATCGGAATATCAAATTATAGGACGTTTTTCTACTCAGAAAGTACATGATGACATTAAAACTAAAAGCCCTAATGTAGATGAATATACGGTAGGATTGTCTAAATATTTGTACGGACATAAAATGAAAGTTCAGACTGAATTGACTTATGATAATGTAAATAAATTTGGTGCTAGTGCAACTAATAATTGGTATGCTCGTTTTCAAGTTGAAATTGGATTATAATAATCAGTTCGTATAAGTTGAAAGCATAAAGATTGAATAATATTAGCTTAACATAGGCTTAATATTAAGAAAGTAATTTTGTCGAAAATTAAACAAAAAATTAAAAAATGAATAAATTTAAATTATTATTAATAGTACCATTGATTGGTATGTTAAGTTGTGGTAAAGCAAAAACTGAAAATAAAGCTGAAGGAAATACTGAAGCAGCAGTTTCTGTAACTATCAAAGGAAGTGATACTGTTTTACCTTTAGCTCAAAAAGAGGCTGAACAATTGATGAAAAATGACGCTAATATTAGTGTTACTGTTGTAGGTGGTGGTTCAGGTGTTGGTTTGACTGCTTTAATTGACGGTACTACTGATATCGCAATGGCTTCTAGAGATTTAAAAACTGATGAGAAATTGAAATTTGTTGAAAATAAAACAGAAATCGAAAAAGTAATTATTGCTTTTGATGCTCTAGCGGTTATCGTTAATCCAGCAAATAAAGTATCTCAATTAACTCGTGAGCAATTAGAGAAAATTTACATTGGTGAAATCAAAAACTGGAAAGAAGTTGGTGGAGCTGACGAAAAAATCGTTGCTTATTCAAGAGAATCTTCTTCTGGAACTTATGAGTTTTTCAAAGAAGAAGTAATGGATAAGAAAAACTATGCTACTGACGTATTGAGCTTACCTGCAACTGGAGCTATTGTTCAAGCAGTAGGTCAAACAAAAGGAGCTATTGGTTATATTGGTTTAGCTTATGAAACTAAAGAAGTGAAACAATTAGCAGTTTCTTATGATCAAGGTAAAAATTACGTTGAACCTTCTGTAGCAAGTGCAAAAGATAAAACATACCCAATTTCAAGACCATTGTTTTATATGTATAATAAAGTAAATGCAGCAAAAGTAAAATCAATCATTGATTATGCATTGTCTGAGGCAGGTCAAAAAGATGTATCCGAAATAGGATATGTTCCATTGAACTAATAAAAAGGTTAATTATTAAATAAAAATAAAGGCTATTCTTAATTGGATAGCCTTTATTTTTTTAGGTAGTCTTTGTTTTACAGGGAACCTCCTCTTAACATTAAGTTAACATAAGGTTAACGGTCTATAAACATTAAAGGGGTAGGTCTGGTGTAATTTTGTCAAAAAATAAATATACTGATTTGAAAACAAATTTAAAGCAGATTAAAGAGAAGATAATTGAATCTATTTTGATGTTGAGTAGTGTAACTACCAGTATTACAGTGATTTTGATTGTCTTTTTTTTATTTATCGAAGGGGCTGGAGTTTTTAGTAGAAAGCCTATTGATGATGGTTTTTTATTAGCAGTTGAAGCGAATAATCCAATAAAAAAATTATCACCATCTCAAGTCAAAGACGTTTACGATCAAAAGATTACTAACTGGAAAGAACTAGGAGGTAAAGATTTACCAATTGTTTTATTCAGAACTTCGGATATTACAGATTTTTATACGGAGGAAGAATTGGGTGAAAATTTCGAATATTTTCCTCAAAAAATCAATGAACTTATCGCTAAGACACCTGGTATCATAGCGTTTTTCTCAGAAACATACAAAGCCAAAGATTTCACAGGAGTAGAATTAGATATCGACAAGATAACGGTTGCTAGTTTTTTATCTGGGGAAGAATGGTTTCCAACGGCACAGCCCATTGCTCAAATGGGAGTGAAGCCATTAATTTATGGTACTTTATGGGTGAGTTTTGGGGCTATCTTAATTGCTTTGCCGATAGGATTAGCTGCCGCAATTTATTTGAGCGAAATTGCCAAGAAAAAAACACGTAATTTATTAAAACCTTTAATCGAATTATTGGCTGGAATTCCATCAGTAGTTTATGGTTTTTTTGGACTGGTTATTATTGTGCCTTTAATTCAAAGTACCTTTAACTTACCTGTTGGTGAAACTGCTTTGGCAGGAAGTGTTGTGCTAGCGATTATGGCTTTGCCAACAATCATTACGATTTCTGAAGATGCTATGCGTAATACACCACGTGCTATGAAAGAAGCTAGTTTAGCTTTGGGCGCTAGTCATTGGCAAACCATCTATAAAGTAGTAATTCCTTATTCTGCTTCTGGAATTACCGCTGGTGCCATTTTAGGCATCGGACGTGCAATTGGTGAAACAATGGCAGTATTGATGGTAACAGGAAACGCGGCTGTCATACCGAATTCCTTTTTAGCACCAGTGAGAACTATTCCTGCAACTATTGCAGCTGAGTTAGGGGAAGCTCCAAATGGTGGATTGCATTATGAGGCTCTTTTTGCATTGGGTTGTATTTTGTTTATCATCACTTTTGGGATTAATATGTTGGTAGAAATAGTTACCAATAGAAAATCACATAAAAAACACTAATATGGGTACTAAGAATAATCTAGTTAAAGAAAAAAGAAGGAATCAGAATATTGCTTTTGGAATTTTTAGTTTCATAAGTTATAGTATTGTGGCTTTGTTATTTGTTATTTTAGCCTTTATTGTGGTAAAAGGAATTGGGGTTATAAGCTGGGAATTTATTTCGGCAATGCCAAAGGATGGGATGACCAGTGGAGGGATTTTTCCAGCCATAGTAGGAACCTTATGCTTGGTCGTAGTGAGTATGGTTTTTGCTTTTCCTGTTGGCGTTTTAGCTGCTTTATATATGAATGAATATGTGAAAGAAGGATGGATAAAAAAAATCATCAAGCAAATGACAAACAATTTAGCAGGTGTTCCTTCCATTGTATTTGGACTTTTTGGAATGTCATTGTTTGTAAATAAATTAGGTTTTGGAGATTCGATTTTGGCTGGGGGATTAACACTTGGTTTATTAGTTTTGCCTGTTGTTATTCGTACTACAGAAGAATCTTTAAAAGCTGTTGATGATACGTTTAGACAAGCGAGTTTGGGTCTAGGAGCTAGTAAATGGCAAACGACTCGAAATGTAGTTTTCCCAATTGCATTTCCTAATATTATTACGGGATTGATTTTGTCAATTGGACGTGTTTCGGGTGAAACGGCTCCTATCTTATTTACAGTTGCTGCTTATTTTTTGCCTAAATTACCAACTTCTATATTTGATCAAGCGATGGCATTGCCATATCACTTGTATGTAATTTCAACTAGTGGAACAAATATTGAGGCTTCTAGAGCAATGGCTTATGGAACCGCACTTATTTTGATTATAATTGTATTAATTTCCAATTTATTAGCGAATAGACTTCGTAAATATTATGGTAAAAAAGTAAAAATGAACTAACATGCATAAAATAGTATCACAAAACGTAAATTTTTATTACGGAGAATCTCAAGCTTTACACGATATTTCTTTATCGATGAAAGAGAATACAGTGACAGCACTTATTGGTCCTTCAGGTTGTGGAAAATCAACGTATTTGCGTTTATTGAATCGTATGAATGATTTGATTGATAACACCCAAATGTCCGGTACGATTACGATTGATGGAGATGATATTTATGATAAAAATACCAATGTTGACGATTTAAGAAAAAACGTAGGGATGGTTTTTCAAAAACCAAATCCTTTTCCAAAATCGATATACGAAAATGTTGCTTATGGTTTAAGAGTAAACGGGATAAATGATAAGAAAATCATCGAAGAACGCGTTATCACTTCAATCAAACAAGTAGCACTTTGGGAAGAAGTAAAGGATAAATTACATAAATCAGCTTTTGAACTTTCAGGTGGACAACAACAACGTTTGTGTATTGCAAGAGCTTTAGCAATTCAACCTTCGGTATTGTTGATGGATGAACCAACTTCAGCTTTAGACCCTATTTCTACTTCAAAAGTGGAAGAGCTTATTTATGAATTGAAACAACAATATACAATCGTTATTGTAACACATAATATGCAACAAGCGGGACGTGTAAGTGATAATACCGCTTTCTTTTATATGGGTGAGTTAATAGAGTTCGATAAAACCAAAACGATTTTTACAAAACCATCAAAGAAACAAACAGAAGATTATATAACAGGAAGATTTGGTTAATATATTTGTTTTATCTATTATTGAATCATCCTCTGATGGTCATTAATCTTTAAACAAATAAATGATTAAACCTTATAAACAAATAACCCATTAAAAATGGCATCAACCTTAGAAATAGAGTTAGAAAAACTTAGAGAAATAATTATTAAAATTGGTAATTTGGCAGAAAGCCAAGTTACAGAAGCTGCTAAATCAGTGCTTTCAGAACCTTTTTCTGAAGTGAAAGAAGTAAAGAAAACGGAAAATAAAATTGACAAGCTAGATGTTAAAATTGATGATATCTGTCAAAGTATTTTTGCTTTACATCAACCTGTTGCTTCCGATTTAAGGTTTATTATGTCGGCAATGCAAATGAGTAATGAAATCGAACGTATTGGCGATTTGGCAATGAGTATTATTAAGCAATCTAAAAGTATTAAGGAGAAGCATGAATTAGTGGCTAAGTTCAAAATTGCTGAAATTGCCAAAGAAGTAGAGGTAATTACGGCAAAGATGAATCGTTGTTTTAAAGAATTGGATGCATCCATAATTGAAGAAGTTTTTGCTTTGAATGATAGTGTTAAAAGTCAAAGTATTATTGCTATTGAAAATATCATAGGTGAAATGAAAAGCAACTCAAAGACGGTAATTTCAGGGACACATCTCATTATTGCTTTAAAGCACATGGAACGTATTGCTGATCACAATTCGAATGTAGCCGAATCAATTTATTTTATGATTAATGCTAAGACCATTAAACACGAAAAGTTTACAGATAAAAAATAATTCGTCAAGCAAAATTATTTTTTTCAAACTGGTATTTAAATCGTATGATTTAAGTACCAGTTTTTTTATTGGAACACTTCAAATAAATTTCCCCAATCAATAGTTGTTTCATTGTTTTTAAATCCTTTGAAAAGCATTCTTTCTTCTAAATCTTCGATTTTAAAATCTTCTTGTTTTGCAAATGGACAAATACCTTCATTATGTAATTTTATAGCTAAATACTCTTGTTCGTATTGTCCAGGAGTTGGAATAAAAAAAGCCTTTTTCTCTAGCTTTGCCAAGTCCATAATAGAGGAATATCCTGACCGACATAAAACCAATTCACTTTCATTTAAAGCTTTTTCGAGCTGTTTGCTATTCATGAAATTGTAATAAGTAATTTGGTCTATTTGTTCTATTTTTTGTTCTTTTTCTACAGTGCCTTTGATGTATAATACGCTTCCTTTGTATTTTTTTATTTCACGTTGTAAATGCACATCAAGCATTCCTCTTTGAGGTTCAGGCCCAGAAAGGATTACGATTAAATCATATTGTTTTGGAATTTCTTTTTTATTAAATCTACTAATAGATCCTATGTATTTTAAATTCAAACTTTTGGATAGACTATGGCCTAATTTTCCTGTAAAATTTGAGTCACCACCGAAGTCAGGTACCCAACATTCCTGATATTTTTGTATAAAAAATTGGTGTAACAAAGTACTTAGCCAAGTGGTTTTTCCTGACAATACATTGAGTTGATGAGTCATATACACTGAAGGTACTTTCTGAGAATAACAACCCAATCGATTGTCTGAAATTATACCTTCAATATCATATTGGTCAATCCATTTATGAATCAGTTTTTGTTCTGCCAAAACAGCTTTTATGATTTTGGGAATACTAAATAGTAGTTTCCATTTGAAATTTTTTCCTTTTTTGGAGTATTCAATTTGGTAAGAAGGCAGTTCTAAGGTTTTTATATATGGAAACTCTTTTTTAAGTAATCTCAAGGCATCACCATCCGAAGCGATGATGGGAATGTAATTGTGATGTTGTAATATTTTGATAATGGGAATACAACGTGTAGCATGTCCAAGTCCCCAGTTTAGCGGAGTAATTAATATTGTTTTGCTGTTGGTATCCATTTCCATATTGATAAAAACTTTTTTGAAAGATACTAATTGTATCATTTCTAAAATGTTTGAAATGGTATTTTTAATTATTTCTTAAAAGTAAGTTCTTTTTTAGAACGAGACATTATACAACAATGAAAGACCTCATATGAGTATTGGTAATCTTACTCCAAATTATGTCCATCAAAACAATATAAAAACAGAAAAATTATGGAAGAATTATTATGTAAAAAGTCCTATTATTGTAAACCAATAACAGGACTAAAAATGAGTTGTAAATCTATTTTAGGATTAAGTATAAATATGTAAACTTATTT
>JAHEBK010000093.1 GCA_024642295.1 Flavobacterium sp.
ATGCCAAACGCGCCATTGTTTTGTCTTTTGCAAAAGTAAACATACCAACTCCTGGGTACAATATTACCACTGGGTTTGGATCACGCATTGCTGGTGAGTTTGATTTTTTGCAAGTATCGTAATAATCAGCATACATTTTACGGTACGCCTCAAAAGCTGGTGTTAACTTGGCTTTGATAGCATCTACATCTGATAAATCTTCGTTTGGTGCCAATTCGATTACTAATGGACTAATCTTTGTTCTCAAAAAGTGATCTGGACAAGAAGTACCAAGAGGTGCTAATTTCTCTAAATCATTAGAGTTGATGAATTCTAAAACTCGTGCATCATCTGTATAGTGACCAATCATCTTGCGCTCTGATGAACAGAAACCTCTCAAGATTGGTGCTAATTTTGCAGCTTGTACTTTACGTGCTTCTACTGGAAGACTTTCTAGTTTTTGACCACCAAATACGGGACGTGTTTTTCCGTAGTTAGATTCTAAATACTCTGCACATTTCTCGATTACCTCAAGTGTGTTGATATAACTCTCGTAAGCAGTATCTCCCCAAGTAAACAAACCGTGAGATCCTAACATTACTCCTTTTAATTTTTTTCCTTTCTTTTCTGCTTCTTCTAGGCATGCACGCATTTGCAAACCTAAATCGAAACCTGGACGTTGCCATCCTACCCATCCAATCTCGCCGTTGAATAATTCTTCGGTGATTTTTGCTCCGTCTTTGGCTGCAGCAATTGCAATAGCAGCATCTGGATGCAAGTGATCGATGTGTGCAAATGGTAAGAATCCGTGTAATGGTGTATCAATTGATGGTGCTTTGGAAGCTAAATCAAAAATACAGTGGTTGAACAATTCTACCATCTCATCTTCAAACTCGATGCCTCTATATACATTTTCTAAGTTGCGTAGTCTTTCTAAATAAAGAGCTGCACAACCTGATTTTGTCAATGTTCCGATGTCTCCACCTGAACCTTTTATCCACATTACTTCTGTCTCAGCACCTGTTAAACGGTCTTTGTCAGTAATTTTTACAGAAGTATTTCCTCCTCCGTAGTTTGTTAATCTTAAATCGGCTCCTAATAAATTAGAGCGATAGATAAATAATGCTACTTCATCTCCTGCTAGTTCAGCAGCTTTAGCATCATCCCATAGGTAGCTTACATGTTTAAAAGTCATTGTATTTGAATTTGTATTTGACATCGTTTTAAATTTATTATGAATACTGTAGTAAGGTGATTTTTTATAGTGAATTCCCAATTCCAACTAAAACTATTGAAGCTAGAATCAATCCGATTCCAAATAGGAAAGTTCTAAAGGTTTTCTGTGAAACGCCTTTCCATTCGTTCAAATAGAATCCCCAAAAATTAGCCGTTAATATAATGGTAGCCATGTGTAAAATCCATGAACTGGCTCCATTTCCTAGTTTGCTCTCTCCCATTCCATAGAAGAAAAATTGCAAAAACCACATCGTACCTGCCAAGCCTGAAAACAAAACGTTTTTAGTAATTGGTGTTTGCTTGTTGGTATAGTCCGAATAAGTTTTATTTCTAAAGTTTAAAAACATACACCAAATAAAGTTGGTAGTTAATCCTCCCCACATCAAGACGATATAAGTAACATTGTTTTGAAACAACGGATTAGACCCTAATTCAACAGCTGCATCAGCCATTGGTTTTCCTGCTTCGATCCCGTAATTGAAAAATGAACTTAATATCCCTGAAATCGTAGCGATTATCAATCCTTTAACAAGGCTGAAATCTTTATCTTTATCTTCGTGACCTGTAGCAAAATCTTTTTCTTTCAACATTCCAGCTTTTCCTGAAACAGCGATACCCATAATACAGATAAATACTCCAAACAGCACTAATTGTCCTCCTGAAGTGGATAACATATCTGTAAAGGAAATTTTTCCTTCAGTTGGGTAAAAATTATAATATATCGAAGGTACTAAGGCTCCAAAAGCAGAACAAAAACCTAAAGTTATGGAGTTTCCTAATGACATTCCAAGGTAACGAACACCTAATCCATAGGTCAATCCGCCTACTCCCCATATTAATCCCATTAAAAAAGTAACTGCTTTTACAGCTGGTAAAGCATCTTGAATGATCTCAACAAAATTTGGAATAGTTAAGTACGCCGCAATAGGTGGTACTATCAACCATGAGAAAAAACCTCCTACAATCCAATAGCTTTCCCAAGCCCATCCTTTGACTTTTTTGAAAGGCATATAAAAACTCCCTGAGGAAAATCCTCCAATGGAGTGAAAAAGAAGACCGAGTATTGATTCCATAAAAGATTAGTTGGTTTAGTTAATTTTAATGTAAAATAAGTTAATTTAAAAACAATAACCATCCTGAACAATCTGCACAAACTCCCATTTTTTTATAAATATATCCTAAAAACAGCATCCGTTATGTGAAAATAACGGATAAAATATACTCAACAAAAACCTTGTAAACACCTATAAACAAACATATTTAGCAACAAACATAAGTCGTTATTTATTTAAGTTTATTTATTGTTTCTTAAAAACCAATAAAGGATTGAAAATTTTCTGTAAAGCATCCTCAAAAAACTGCCTACTGCCTTTTATTTTTTAGATTAAGCAGTCGTTGCATTTGAGAAAAATAATAAAAGAGAGGAACAAAGAATTAGGTAACTTTTTAAATTTTTAGAATTAAAAACTAAATCGTTCCATCGAACTAAGTTCTGGGTTTCCACCTCGTTTTCCACTTCCTGCGACAATGTATATTTTGTTTCCATAAACAATTGCCTGAGAACCGTGCCTTCCTGTATTTAAAGGACTCAGTTTTCTCCATGAAGTTGATTTAATATTATAGGCATCTACATTATTGTGCGCCTCATTTTGAGCTACGCTTTCACCTCCAATTACAATTAAATCATCTCCAAGAAAAACGACAGATGCTCCTGCTATCATAATTGGTATATTGTTTTTAGAGGGTAATGTTTCCCAAGTATTACTTATAATATCATAAACATCCACTTCAGGAATTGTTAAATCAAAAGTTTGATGGGTTGCAAATGAGGAATTTCTACCTCCAGCCGCATAAATTTTCCCATTATTTAAAGCCGCGTGAAAATGATCTCTGGCTCTTGGCGCATCAGCCAATATCTTCCAAGTTTTGGTTTTAAAATTGTATTGATCTACCCAAGAAACATGTGTACTATTATGTCCATCAACAATTCCACTTACAATAAAAGCACAATCCCCTTCGACAACAACACCAGAAGAACCTCGTCTTCGGGCTTCAGGAATCTCTTCTCCTTCTTCCCATTTATTTATTTTGGGGTCATAAACTAAAATATGTTGCAAAGGTTTTTCATAAGGATAGATACCTGTCATAGCACCTATGACATATATTTTACCCTTATAGGAAACCCCTTGAAAATGATGGAGTTCTATTGGTGGCGCTGCACCTTCAGACCAGGAATTTTTTTTAATATCATAAATCGAGATGGATTTAATTCCGCGACCACCCAATAAATAAAACTTATCATTAACCGCTACAAAACTATCTTCATGCCTAGAGATGGGGTCATTAGGAGTGGAAATTGTTTCCCACTTCCCTATTGATTCTTTTTTTTGAGCTTGAATAGTTGGTGAAAAACCTTTTAAAAACATACTATATATTAATACGAGAAAGATTCTTTGACTTGTATGATTCATAAAATCCAAATTAAATTGATTTTAAAGATATTACTTTAATTTCATTACTTCGCATCCAATTAAAAGAATAACACCCATCACCAGCACTTCAAACTGTTCTAAAATAGCACAACAGGGGAATTATAATGCTCTTTTTGTCCTGAGAGTTTTATTTAAGTTTTTTCATTTTTATTACTAAAAATCAATTGGTTTGAATTCGTTTCATTATTTCAAAAAAGAAAAAGAATTGATTTTAATTTGTTGGCTTTTTGGAGTTTTAATTTTAAAATAAAGAGTCTCTTGGTCCGCAAGTTTCTTTAATTTGCATTTAAAATCTTCTAATTTAGAAGTAGTTTTTGTCTTGAATTTATAGTTCCCTACAACTTCCCCATCAAGATTTCCTTTACGAATTTCAATTTCAAAAGCAACGGTATGATCTGAAGTTATTTTCAAACAAACACTATTTTTATCTTTTAGATTTTTAACATTGGCAAAACCAATATAACTGTTTTCCTTTATCGTTTTAACCGCAAATTCAGATGAATTCAATTCTATTTTTATAACACCATCAGCATCAAAATAATCCTCAACTTCAATTTTTGATTGGTTAGCATCATAGTTACCTACACCAATACCATCAACACGAATTGTTGCTATTTCGCCATTGGCTTTATAATGAATATAACTTATAAAGGTGTCCCTGAAATAACGATTCCCTGTTTGACTAATGTCACAATAAGCAAAATACGATTGATTATGCCATTCAAAAAAAGAACCGTGACGACCTTGTTGAAATCCATTAGGCCAAGTAGGCGCATCATAACCTTTAGCAAAACTAGATTTTTGCATAATTTGCCCCTTATAATCAAAAGGCCCATAAACAGAGTCGGCCATGGCATAAAATACCCCCCAAGACAAATAAAATCTTCCATTATATTTATGCATAAATGGTTTATCGTCTGTGGGCATTTTTAGATTTTCTCCATCTAAATTATAAGGACCTCTAGGATTATTAATTTCTAATTTTCTTGGTTTTTCAGCAAGCGAAATCATGTCATCATTTAACTTAGCGATATAATAATCCCAAACACCAAAAATAATATAATGACTACCATTATCCTCAATAAGTCCAATATCGTATTCGTGTGTAGGGGTCATATCCGAAGTTAATAAAGGTTTACCCAAAACGTCCTTCCAAGGTCCAACTGGTGAATCCCCTACTACAACTCCTGTTTGTTCATTTCCTTCTGAAAAGTACCAATAGTATTTTCCGTTTTTGAATGCTACATCAGTTGCCCAACATTGTGTAAATGGTTTTCTAATATAAGTTTCTTCTGGTTTTAAAACACTTTCTTTTTTCCAATTGACTAAATCTGGTGAAGACCAAATCCACCAATCGTCCATAATAAATCCTTTATTCTCTATGGATGTGTCGTGAGAAGCATAGACATAGGCTTTGTTTTCGAAAATATGAATATGAGGATCATTAAGCCCTTGATTTGCTACAATAGGGTTTTGACTGGCTGCAGTCGCTGAAACTATGAATAAGGCATAGCCTATTTTTATTCTTCTAAAGCATTCCATACTAATCATCATAATTTATTTTTTTTATTTCAGAAGTAAAAAAAATTGCATAAGCTTTAAACACTTATGCAATCTTTAACTAACTACTTTTTCTTTCCAATTACAAAATACATACGGCAATCAGTCGCGATAGGTTCGTCACTATTTCCTGCCATAATGATACTTTCACCTGCTTTTGCAGTACGTTTGAATAAGGACATTATCACACCACCTAAATTGATATCATCGCCTGTATCTACATAATCTTTGGTCAAAAAGTTTGGTCTTTTTACACGGTCATCATGTCCTACATAGATTTCCATATCGGCACCCGCAATAAATTGCAATTGATCACGAGCCCAGTACTTTTTATCCGAATTTGGAGTTCTGACATACTCCGAACCACGCAGGTAACTTGGGATTACGGTATAATTATGTTCCATATCTGTATAAGTCTTTTTACCCCAATCCAATACGGTTCTCAACATTGCTTTTCCGTCACCAGTGTAGCTGAATTTAGTAAACAAATTACTTCTTGTACTTTCTCCTGGCTCATAAGCAACAGTCTCTGGAGTGTGCACCGGTAATGGCTCTTTCACCAAAACTACCTCAGGAACTAAAGGAAGTTCTGTGGTCAATCCATCTTTAAGAACAATAGCATTTGATTGGATCGTAATTGAAGCTGGTTTTAATCCTTTACGCGTCGCTGTAATTTTTACAGTTCCAGCTTTAAGCATCGAACGAATAGCAACACGATTAATTCCACATTCGGTGTCTAAGTACAAATTATTAGTACTTTTTTCTTTTCCACTATTATAACCACCTCTCCAAATTCCGGGACCAGAAATAGTAAAATCAACACGATCATGGTCTAATGGACAACGGTTTCCGTCCTTGTCTACCACTTCAAAATCGATAAGCGCAATATCAGAACCATCGGCTCTCCATCCTTTTGGACCGGTCATAGAGGTTAACTTAATAGCAACTGGTTCTCCAACAGTCTTCTTAGATTGTGTTACCAACATTTTATCAGCAACAAAAGCTTCTGCTTTGATCTCTCCAGCTTCCCAAGCTACTTTTGGAAACTTGAATACATATCCGTTATCTGGTTTATCAACAGTTCCTATTAGTTTACCATTTATAGATAATTTTACCGCAGTACAATTAGATATTACATAGATATCTTTTTTAGTTTCTTTGGTATAGTTCCAATGACCAACAATATGCACTTGTGGTTCTGGTCTCCACATTGCTTTAAGAGCATAGAAAGCTTCTTTTGGCAAACGAACACCGTCAACTTCTCCACTGGCTCTAGTAACTTCTGTTGGATTCCTACCGCCGTGTGGTCCGTCTGAAAATACCCAGTTCGCACCACCTACATGGTATGATTTTTTCCCCATTTTGTTCCACCAATGATCAGCTTGTCTTACAGCAAACTCTTCAGAATTAATTTGGTAGGTATTTTTAGAAAAGTTAGGATGACTATAAAAGTTATCATCTGGGGATTCTTTGTCCCAACTACGTCTTGGTGCCTCATCACGCATGTATTCACTTTCTACAATAGGCAAATGCGCATACTCACGTTGCCAACCTTCGGTACCAATTTCGATAGAAA